>PXAW01000624.1 GCA_003567055.1 Hyphomicrobiales bacterium | reverse complement strand
GCGGCTCCAGCCGGGCGTTCATCGCGTCGATCTCGGCCTCCAGCCGGGCGACCTGCGCGGCGACCATGCGCAGCACCGGGTAGCCCGCTTCGCCGTCGCGCTCCATGTCGGGGCGGCACAGGTCCGCGCCGAGATCGAACAGGTCGTTCTGGATGCGCCCGAGCATCGCATCGACGTCGGTATCGCTCTCACCGGTATGCAGGCGCGCCATGCCGATACAGGCATTGGTTTCGTCCACCGTGCCATAGGCCTCGACCCGCAGATCGTATTTCGGGCGCCGTGACCCCGTGGCCAGCGCGGTATCGCCGCCATCTCCGGTGCGGGTATAGATCTTGTTGAGAACGACCACGTCCGTCTCCCTGTCTGCATGCGCGTTTGCCTTACGGGGCAGTTAGGCAGAGTGCGCGATCAGGGCAAGGTGTGCAAGGTCAAGCCAGCCAGGATCGAGCCAGTAAAGGCACGTCGCACTCCACCGGGGCAAACGGAGTGCCGGCGCGCGCTTCGTGAAGGGGAATTATGGCGTGCGCTCCATGGCGAGTCGCGCTGCGATGCCGACCGATCGGCGTCAGAAGCTGTAGCCGAAACGCGCGCCGATATTGGTCAGGCCGCGATTCTCCGAGCAGAGCCCGGCATTGCCGTAATGCTCCACCGTGGCCATGAAGGACAGCCGCTCGCTGAACCGGTAGCCGAGCGAAGCGCTCTCGCGAAACAGGGGCGCGCAACCCAGTGCGGCCTGGTTGTCACGCAGGACGCCGCCGCGATGACCGTCATGCAAGGCACCGCCGAAGCTCGCCTCGACGAAGACGCGTGGCGACAGGTCGATGTTCCAGCTCAGCCCGGCAAAGACGAAACTGGTGCGCGAACCCAGATTGAACGATGCACCGATATGCGGCTGCGGCGTGAAATAGCGCATCAGCGCATTGCGCGGCTCGAAGGGGCGCGCAAACAGCACTTCGCCATGCAATGCGCCGGTCTGGGCCTCGGGGCTCCACGGGTCCTGCGCGAGCAGCCCGAGCCGGGTTTCGGAGATGAAGGAGGTGCGCAGCGCGACGGGTTTCTCGGGGGCTTTCGCCATGCTCACCGGCAGAGCGCGTGCCTGTTGGGAAACCGGGTCGGCGAGATGCTCGCTCGCCAGGGCGGGCATGGAGGCTGCCGCCGTGAGATGAACGGCGATGGCGACGGTGAGCGCAGCGGCGACGAGCGGGGCACGTGAGCCGGCGCCGGCGCATATCCCGCGATGCGGGGCGATGCAGCCCGGCCCGCATTCGTGACCGATCATTCTGCCGGTGCCGTCGGAATCCGTCCCGGTCAGCATATGTGCTGGCACTCCCTCACGCTGCGCAAAGCTTCAAGCCATCATGCCGAAAATCTTGCGCGTTGGTTACGCATAACCGCCTCAATTGAGGCAAAAACAGGGCAACGGCTAGCATGATCCCCATATGCAGGCAATCCGAAGACGGTGAGAATGTGTTGATTCATCCGATGATTGCATCATGCGAAACCGCCCGCATGCTCTGGCCATGCCCGCACCCGCTGCGGCATTGGCAGCCGGGTCGGCGGCTTGCATCATGACACCATTGTGCCCCCCGCGCGCCACGATGCGCGCCGATCATCAAGGAAGCCGCCCATGAGCCGGAATGCCTCGCCAGCCAGCCCTGCACCGGTCGCTCCCGACCTTCGGGAGAAGATCGTGCGCGCCGTCGCCGACGGGTTCGAGGAGCAGGTCGCCTTCACCCAGGAGCTCGTGCGCAAGCCGTCTCTGCGCGGCGAGGAGCACACGGCCCAGGATCTGATGTTTCGCGCGATGCGTGAGCGCGGACTCGTCATGGACCGTTTCCACATGGATCACGAGGCGATTGCCGCCCATCCAGGCGGCTCGGCCATCGCGCCGGAGCATTCGGACGCGCCCATCGTGGTGGGCACGCACCACCCGCGTGACGAGCGGGGACGCTCGCTGATCCTGCAGGGCCATGTCGATGTGGTGCCGCCGGGCCCTGCCGACATGTGGGCATCGCCGCCATTCGATCCGCAGATCCGCGATGGCTGGATGTACGGACGCGGCGCCGCCGACATGAAGGCGGGTGTCGTGGCCAATCTGTTCTGCCTCGATGCCCTGCGGCGGATCGGCATGCAGCCCGCCGCGACGGTGCATGTCGAATCGGTGGTCGAGGAGGAATCCACCGGAAACGGCGCGCTGATGACGCATCTGCGCGGTTATCGCGCCGATACCGCCCTGATCCCCGAGCCCGAAGACGAGATGCTCGTGCGCGCCAATGTCGGCGTCGTCTGGTTCACCGTGGAGGTGCGCGGCGTGGCCGTGCATGTGCGCGAGATGGGCGCGGGCGCCAATGCCATCGATGCCGCCTATCGCGTGATCGGGGCCCTGCGCGGGCTGGAAGAGAACTGGAACGCGCAGAAGGCCGATCACCCGCATCTTTGCGACGAGGCCCATCCGATCAATTTCAACGTCGGCAAGATCGAGGGCGGCGACTGGGCCTCCTCGGTCCCCTCCTGGTGCCGCGTGCACGGGCGGATCTCGCTCTATCCGGGCATGGACAAGCACATGGCGATGCGCGCCATCGAGGACTGCGTCCTCAAATATTCCCGTGGGGACGCCTTTCTCGCCAACAACCCGCCGCGCGTCGTCTTCAACGGTTTCACCGCCGAGGGTTTCGTGCTGGAGGAGGGCTCGGCGGCGGAGGCGGTGCTGGGGCAGGCGCACCAGGCCGCGACCGGCAAGGCGCTGGAGAGCTTCGTCACCCTCGGTTATCTCGATGCGCGCGTGCATGCGCTCTATGACGAGATCCCCGCGCTCTGCTACGGACCGATCGGTCGCAACATCCACGGCGTCGACGAATCCGTCGATCTCTCATCGGTGCAACGCATCACCGCCGCGATGGCCCTGTTCGTGGCGCAATGGTGCGGGCTGGAGCGCGCCTGAGCAGCGCACCCGAGCAGCGCACCTCTCGGGGCCCGTAAAGGCCCTTCTTGACTTGTGGTCGCACCCGGATAGCATTGATTGCGTGCGCAACCAATAACAGCCCGGGCCATGTCCCGGGGAGGGAACGGCCACATTCAATCAGGGAGGGACGATTCATGATCAGAAACCTTTTACTCGCCGCCGGACTTGCAGGCGGCGTCGCGCTCGGTGCGCTCGTCACCGCGTCACCGGTACAGGCGCAGGAAGTCACCCTGCGCGTGCATCACTTCCTGCCGGCGCCGGCGCCGGTTCCGGCCAATTTCATCACGCCCTGGGCGGAGAAGATCGAGGCGGAATCGGAGGGGCGCATCTCG
>PXAW01000171.1 GCA_003567055.1 Hyphomicrobiales bacterium | reverse complement strand
CGAGATCAGCATCGTCCAGGACCTGCTCGACCGGACCGGCGACCAGCTCAAGCAATTCGCCCATGTGGCCGATCTCGTGGTTATGGCGCAGCCGGGCGAGGAGCCGGCATTCGGCGAGGGCTATCTGCTCGATACGCTGCTGTTCGGCTCCGGTCGCCCGATGCTGCTCACGCCGGCGGGGCAAGGCAAGGCGTTGAAGCTCGGCAAGGTGCTTGTCGCCTGGAACGACAGTGCGGCGGCGGCGCGCGCCGTCGGGGATGCACTCCCCCTGCTCCGGCATGCCGATGCGGTGGAGGTGGTCACGATCAACGAGGGCGGCGTCGATTTCGCCGAGGCGGCGGGTCATCTCGTAAGCCATCTGCGGCGGCACGGGATCACCGCCAGCCATCGCGGGCTCGATGGCGCCGGTCGTCCCGTCGGCGAGGTGCTCGACGGACATGCGCGGGCGAGCGGTGCGGACCTGCTGGTCATGGGCGCCTATGGACGTTCGCGCTTTCGCGAATTCGTCCTCGGCGGCGCGACGCGCACCCTTCTCTCACGCATGAGCGTGCCGGTCTTCATGGCGCATTGAGCGCACCGGATCAGGACGTTCCGGCCATGGCGCGTGCCGGGGCGTCTTCGAGGAGCTGCGAGAGGTCGCGGATGTCGAAGGGCTTGGCCAGAAAACCGTCGAGCCCGGCCTCCAGGGCCGCATCCTCGTCCTCGCGCTGGGCATTGGCGGTGAGCGCGATGATGCGCCGGGGCGCGCGCCGGGTCATTGCCTGTTCCAGATTGCGAATGCGCTTCGTCGCCTCCAGCCCGTCGAGGCCGGGCATGCGGATATCCATCAGCACGAGATCGTAATCCGGGCGCAGCCCCGAGAAGGAGGCCTCCGCGAGCGAAAACGCCTCGTGTCCGTCCTTGGCCCAGTCGACCACGGCGCCGAGCCGCTCCAGCGTCTTCACGGCAAGCAATGCGTTGATCTCGTTATCCTCGGCGAGGAGGACGCGTTGCGTGCGACCGGTGCCGGATTTGCGCGGACGCGGCGGTCCGGCATGTATCTGCTCCTGCGCCTGATCGACAGCCGGCGTGACCGGCTCCGTCAGCCGCGCATAGAGCGAGCGCGCCCGCAGCGGCTTGGTGAGATAGGCGTCATAGCCGGCCGCGCTGGGCGAGCCGAGATCGCGGCGCTCGAAGGGCGAGAGCAGCACGAGGCAGCGCTGTGCGCCGGCCTCGCGCGCCGCCGTCGCCATGTCACGGGCGACATCGTCTCCCAGTGCGCAATCGACGAGCAGGCCGGCAAACGGCGTCGCGATATCGGAGGCCGTGGCGATCTTGGCGAGCGCTTCCGTCTCGCTTGCCATGAGCACCACATCGGCTCCCGCCTCGCTGAGCTTGCGGCGGATGAAAGGCGCTTCGAAGGGCGAGCGGGCGAGCACGAGATAGCGTTTGCCGCGCAGATCGGGGAGTTCGCTGCGCCCGTCCGCATCGCCATCGGCGGGTAGGGGGAGGGTGATGGTGAAGCGCGAACCGGCATCCGGGCGGCTCTCGACATCGATATCACCCTGCATGCGCTCGACGATCCGGCGGCTGATGGCGAGGCCGAGCCCCGTCCCGCCATGGCGCGTCGCATGGCCGCTGTCGCCCTGCTCGAATTCCTCGAAGAGCGATGCGATGCGGTCGCGCGCGATACCCGGTCCGGTATCGGATACCGCGATGACGAGCCCGCGTGCCGCGTCGTGATCGACCTCGATGCCGACGCCGCCGATCTCGGTGAACTTCACCGCGTTGCCGGCGAGATTGACCAGCACCTGCCGCAGACGATCGGCATCGCCGATCAGGCTCGCAGGCGTGCGGGCGGCGATGTGGCAGGCGATTTCGATACCCTTGCCCTGTGCGCGCGGCGCAAGCAATTCGACGACGCCCTCGACCACGGCGCGGATATCGAAGGGTTTGCTCGCAATATCGAGCTTGCCGGCTTCGATCTTGGAGAAGTCGAGAATCTCGTCGATCAGAGAAAGGAGCGCGCCGCCGGAGGTCTTGACGGCGCGCAAGTAGTTGGTCTGCTCGGGGTCGAGATCGGTTTCGAGCAGGAGATCGGTCATGCCGATGATGCCGTTGAGCGGTGTGCGGAACTCATGGCTCACCGTGGCGAGGAAGCGCGATTTGGCTTCGTTTGCCGCCTGCGCCCGGGAGCGCTCTTCCGCGAGGGCGCGCTCGGTGACCACGCGCTCGGTGATCTCGCGGCCTGCGCGCAGGATCTCGATGGCGCCGCCCGGCGCATGGACGGGCGTCTCGATCCAGGCGAACCAGCGCGGCTCGGCATCGCCGGTATCGATCGCCTCGTCGACGAGCATCGCGCCATCCTCGCGCCGACGGGTCGCCCCGGCTTCGACGACGCGCGGGCAGGTCCGCGCGCCGACAAGCGCGTCGCGCGGGCGTCCGACGATTTCGGCGTAGCGGTCATTGGCGAAGGTGATGCGGCCGGACTTGTCGCGCTGGACGATGACGTCGAGCTGCGCCTCGACCAGGGAGCGATAGAGTTCGCGGCTCTCGGAGAGGCGCCAGACCTCGTCCTGCAGCTTCTCGTTCTCGTCCTCGATACGCCGGGTGTGGCGCTCGAGCCGGAAATAGGCGATCAGCAGCATCAGCGCCGAGATTGTCCCGACCATGCCGAGCCCCGCGACGACCGCGATCAGCCAGCCCGAAGCGCTGTTCCAGAATTCGGCAAGCATTCCGTCCCCGTCATCCAGTCCCTGTCATGCGAGGCAGAATGCACGAAGGGGTTGAAGACCGGCTTGAGAAACGTGGTTTTCACGCGCTGAACGGGATTGCTGCAATTGTATGGAATGCGCCGACGCCGGCCTCTGCCGGCGCCAGCCGTCACGTCAGTCGATATCGGCGACCGGCTCGCCCGCACCGCCGGAGACTTTCTGGGCGAGCGAGGCTTCCATGAACGGATCGAGCGCGCCGTCGAGCACGTCGTTGGGGCTCGTCGACTGCTTGCCCGTGCGCAGATCCTTCACCAGCTGGTAGGGCTGGAGCACGTAGGAGCGGATCTGATGGCCCCAGCCGATTTCCGACTTGGAGGAAGCCTCGGCATTCGCCTTCTCTTCGCGCATCTTCAGCTCGCGCTCATAGAGCCGCGCGCGCAGCATGTCCCAGGCCTTGGCGCGGTTCTTGTGCTGCGAGCGTTCCTGCTGACAGGCCACGACGATCCCGGTCGGGATATGCGTGATGCGCACGGCGGAATCCGTCGTGTTGACGTGCTGACCGCCCGAGCCTGAGGCGCGATACGTATCGATGCGGCACTCGG
>PXAW01000625.1 GCA_003567055.1 Hyphomicrobiales bacterium | reverse complement strand
GTCACGGACGGGCTCAACCGGCTGTTCTCCAACGATATCGAGCCGGTCCGGATGCTGCGTGACTTCGGCCTCGGCCTGGTCGAGCGCCTGCCGCCGCTCAAGCGCTATTTCATCCGCGAGGCCTCGGGGCTGAGCAGCGACGGGCCACGCCTGTTGCGGGGGGAACGGCTGTAGCGCGTTCGCGTGTGTGAAAGCACCAACGCGCCCTGCGCATCGCCGGTACTGGCATTCATGGGCCGGGCCGCGATGATGGCGGACATCAGGTTTGCGTTTCGCGCGAGGTTTTCACGATCATGTCGCTCTATCATCCCCCTGCAGAGGGCGCCTGGGCGCGCATTGATGCGCAGGAGGCCGGGTTCGACCCGGCTGCGCTCGAGCGGGTTTCGGCTTTTCACAATGCGCATGAATCGGAATGGCCGCGCAGCATGTATCATCCCGATGGTGAATATGTGGGCACGGCCTATATCGACGAGAAGCCGCCCAACAACACCGTCATCGGCCCGGTAAAGGAACGCGGGCCCCCGGCGGGGATGCTGCTCAGGGGCGGGCGGATCGTTGCGCGATGGGGCGATGTCGAGCGCGCGGACATGACGTTCTCCGTCGCCAAGAGCGTCCTCGGCGTGCTCGCGGGGCTCGCCGTCGCGCGCGGGTTGATCCGTTCGATCGACGACCAGGTGGCGGATTATGCGCTGGATGACGGCTTTGCCGGCCCGCATAACGCGCAGATCACCTGGCGCCACCTCCTCCAGCAGACCAGCGAATGGGAAGGCACGCTCTGGGACAAGCCCGATTCCGTCGACCGCAACCGTCAGGCCGGGCCCGGCGCAAACAATGCCGCCAAGGGCGATGACCGCGCTTTGCGCGCGCCCGGGACGCATTGGGAGTATAATGATGTGCGCGTCAACCGCTTGAGCCTGTCGCTGATGCAGGTCTTCCGGCAACCTCTGCCGGAAGTGTTTGACACGGCGATCATGGCGCCGGTCGGGGCGCGCGACTGGGTCTGGCACGGCTACTACAATTCCACCGTCGAGATCGACGGGCGGGCGATGGAATCGGTCTCCGGCGGCAGCCACTGGGGTGGGGGTTTCCAGATCCCGACTACCGCCTTGGCCCGGTTCGGGCTGCTGATCGCGCGCGAGGGGCGCTGGCAGGGGCGGGAGCTGGTGCCGCAATCATGGATCGCGCAGATGCTCACACCCTGCCCGGTGCATCCGGTCTACGGATTCATGTGGTGGCTCAATACCGATGGCGCGCTGTACCCCTCCGCGCCGCATGATTCGGTCTTCGCGCTCGGCGCGGGCAACAACGTGATCTGGATCGACCGCTCCAACGACCTCGTCATGGTCGCGCGCTGGGTGCACAAGGCCCATATCGACGGGCTGATCGCCGCCGTGCGTGACGCGATGCGCTGAGTGCGCGGCGCGGCGGGGCGGGGCGCGAAGCCGGCCTGCGCGTCGGGTTTCGCGCGGAGATTACCGCCCGCACGAAACCCGGATCGCCAGAAATCAGGCCTCGCCTTCGTCCAGATCCTCGGCACTCGGTACCGCCTCATCGAGGATGCGCTCGGCCAGCACACCGGAATTCTGGCGGATGCTGGCTTCGATCTTCGCGGCGGTTTCGGGGTTTTCCTTGAGGAAGGTCTTGGCGTTCTCGCGCCCCTGCCCGAGCCGCTGGCTGTCATAGGAGAACCAGGAACCGGACTTGTCGACGATGCCGCCCTTGACCCCGAGATCGACGAGCTCGCCGACCTTGGAGATCCCCTCGCCATACATGATGTCGAATTCGACCTGCTTGAAGGGCGGGGCGACCTTGTTCTTGACCACCTTGACGCGGACATTGTTGCCGATCGCCTCGTCGCGATCCTTCAGCGTCGAGATGCGGCGGATGTCGAGGCGCACGGAGGCATAGAACTTCAAGGCATTGCCGCCCGTCGTCGTCTCCGGGCTGCCATACATCACCCCGATCTTCATGCGGATCTGGTTGATGAAGATCACCATCGTCTTCGAGCGGTTGATCGAGCCGGTGAGCTTGCGCAGGGCCTGCGACATCAGGCGCGCCTGCAGGCCGGGCTGGACATCGCCCATATCGCCCTCGATCTCGGCACGCGGCGTCAGCGCCGCGACCGAATCGACGACGAGGATATCCACTGCGCCCGAGCGCACCAGCGTATCGGAGATTTCCAGCGCCTGCTCGCCGGTATCCGGCTGCGAGATCAGCAGATCATCGAGATTCACGCCGAGCTTGCGGGCATAGATCGGATCGAGCGCATGCTCGGCATCGACGAAGGCGCAGACGCCGCCCTTCTTCTGGGCCTCTGCGATCGTATGCAGGGCAAGCGTCGTCTTGCCCGAGGATTCCGGCCCGTAGATTTCGATGACACGCCCGCGCGGCAGGCCGCCGACGCCGAGCGCGATGTCGAGCCCGAGAGAGCCCGTCGAGACCGTTTCGATCTCAACGGGCTGCTGCCCCTTGCCCATGCGCATGATCGAGCCTTTTCCGAAGGCACGTTCGATCTGTGAAAGCGCTGCATCCAGCGCCTTCGTCTTGTCTTTATCCATGGAAGGACCTTCCACCAGTCTCAATGCGGACTGAACCATGACGGGCATTCCTTATTGCATGGGTTGGTTGCTGAATTCAACGCGTTCGATATCCCCAATGTACCAAAAATGTTCTCATGCGCAACAAAAAAGAACATCGCCTGAATACCCGTCATAAAAACTTGAAATATAACGAGAAAAAATTTCTCCGGAAGGTTTCCTGAGCTGGCCGTGTTCCGCTTCGGTGCGCCCCCGCCTCCGGCGTTCTCCACAGGAAAACGTGCGATTCTCCCGTGGCTGGGCAAGGCGCGGCGGCTCGTTTAAAGAAAGTCGTCGCATCGAGAGGACACGCGCCCATGTCGGGAACGAATCGGAGCAGGGAATTCGCAGCCGGACCGGCGCCCGTGGTCGTGCTGGTCGAACCGCAAATGGGTGAGAATATCGGCATGGCCGCCCGCGCCATGGCGAATTTCGGGCTCACCGAAATGCGCCTCGTAGCGCCGCGCGACGGCTGGCCGAGCGAGAAGGCGCGCGCCACCTCCTCGTCGTGACGCGCCTCCGCCCGGGCGGCAACTTCGCGCGCCTGACGCACGCGCGGCGACGTCTGCACAGCCCGTTCGAGGGCCTCGGCGAGCGTGAGCGGCGCAGGCGCCGCCGCGCCACAGACGAGCGCTGCCAACAGCGTGAGCCCCCCGATGCAGAGAATGCGCTCAGTCATGCAGCGTGCTCTTCAGCACGATGGCCCGGGTCGTCCTGTGGAG
>PXAW01000020.1 GCA_003567055.1 Hyphomicrobiales bacterium | reverse complement strand
TCCGTGATTTCATTCAGTGAGCGGATGATCATTTCCGTTGTCCTTGGTTCTCGATTGCGAAAAATAGGGATCAGGCAGCGGCCTTGATGTTGACGAGGAAGGTTGAATAGCCACCGACGGTTGGAGCGTTTCCAGGAACGCCATCCCGATATCGAGGTCCGTATCGATGCGGCGGACGAACTCCTAGATCTTCGCCATGGCCAGGCTGATATCGGAATACGCTATGGCAAGGGAAACTATCCGGGCTTGCATGTGACGCCGCTCATCGGTGGCGCATACCACGCTGTGGTGAGCCCGAGATTGTTACAAAAGCGCGGCGGACTGGACGATATCTCAAAGTTGCAGAACTTCGCGCTGGTTCATACCGATTGGAGAGGTAGTCGAGACGCGGTACCGAATTGGAGCATGTGGTTGCAGGCGGCCGGGATTCGCCATCCGCATGCGGAGAATGGTCACCTCTTCTCGAACGAGATGATGGCGATCGAAGCCGCGATATCCGAGCTCGGCATAGCTCTCGTCAGCCGGGCAAATGTCGAGGAGGACCTGGCCGCAGGGCGCCTCGTCTCCGTCCTCGACAATCATCGCATGAAACAGGCCGATTTCCGCTATTTCCTCGTTCGCAGCCCGGTCAGCAACGACCCCGTGAATGTCGACATCCTTCATGCCTGGATTTGTGCGGAAGCCGGCGTGGCGGAAGGATAGGCCGCTGCGGCAGTGCCGGAGCGGCGGACATGGCCATCCTTGCGGATGGTGGGCTATTTATCCCTGCGGACCTTGTGTCGAAATTTCAATATAATAATGGTTCGCTTCTTTGTTCGGATCGGTTCGCCATGGCAGTCTCGCGTTCCCACGGATCGAAAGGCGAGGCTGTTGATTCTGCTGTCGGCAATCTAAAGTCGGTTTTTCGAAGCCATCATCGTGCATTGTGATCCCGCCTGCGGCTGTTGTGGCGCATGGGTCGCGCGTATGCGTGAAGCGGGCTTTGCCGTGGAAGCGCGTGCGAGCGCGCAGATCAACCGCATCAGGGCACGGCTCGGGGCCCGCAGGACTCGCCTCCTGCCATGCGGCTGAAATCGCGGGCTACGTGATCGAAGGCGATGTCCCCGCCGAGGCGGTCAGGCGTCTTCTGCGCGAGCGCGCCGATGCCACGGGGATCAGCATGTGGAATTCCGGATCCTCGTCCTGCTGCTGCTCTGCCTCGGCATTGCCGCGCTGATCAGGTATCTGCGCAGCTGAGCACAATCGCCCGATCAAGCGGCCAGGCGATCGGCCAGGCGATGGCCAAGCGATCGACCAAGCGATCGACCACATTCCTGCGCGGCTCGTTGAAATAGCCCTTTGCGAATGTCCCTCGCAGCATTACATTCACGAAGCGGCGCTGCGAGGTACGTCAGGAGAATTTTCCCCGGGGCCTTAATGATCCTGAAGGGAGCTGTCCCTGACCCGGTCCGTGGACCGGGACACACGGCGCCCACCTACACTGTAGGTTTCCCGGGATCGCATCTCCAACGGCCATTGTGGCACCGCACTTTCCTTTCCCGCCCGCGCGCTTGCGCTGGAACCATCCGCCGAAGAGGTCGATCCTGAGCCAGAGTGCCGCCGAGAAGGAAGCCTTGCGCCGCGCGGGGCTCGCTGCGCGCGACAGTCTCGATCATGCCTATCGGGAGAGCGCGTCGCGCCGGATCGCGCAGCGCGTCCTCGCGCTTCCGGTATTCGATGCGGCCCATGCGCAAAGGCGCATCGTGGCCGGCTATGCACCGATCCGCTCGGAAGTCGACACGTTTGCGCTGCTCGATGCGCTCGCGCAGCGCGGCTTTACGCTCGCGCTGCCGCTGGTGCGCGATCCGCGCCTCGTCTTCCTGCGCTGGCGCCCGGGCGAGCCCCTGATTCGCGGTGCTTTCGGCGTCAGCGCGCCGTCCGAGGAGAGCGGGGTGCTCGTGCCGGACATTCTCCTGATGCCGCTTTCGCGTTTCGACCGCGCCCGCAACCGAATCGGTTACGGCAAGGGCCATTATGATCGCGCCATTGCGGACTTGACGCAGGAGAAGCCCGTCATCACCATCGGCCTTGCTTTCGACATACAGGCAACCGAGAGCATCCCCGCCGAACCGCATGACCGGCGCCTCGACTTCGTCGTGACCGAAACGGAGACCTTGAGTGACTGATACCCGCGCGACCGGCACGATGCCGGGCATGCCTCCTTGCCCGTGGGCGGTGACGGCCCGAGGGGATTGAGATTATGCGTCTGTTGTTCCTCGGCGATGTCGTCGGGCGTCCCGGCCGCGATGTCGTGACAGGGCTCCTGCCGGGTCTGCGGGATCGCTGGGATCTCGATTGCGTCATCATCAACGGCGAGAATGCCGCCGGCGGGGTCGGCATCACCGAGGCGATCTGCGAGGATCTCTTCGCGGCGGGTGTCGATGCGATCACGCTGGGCAATCATGCTTTCGACCAGCGCGAGGCGCTCGTCTTCATCGAGCGCGAGCATCGTCTGGTGCGTCCTGCCACCTTCCCGCCCGGAACGCCGGGTCGCGGGGCCACCATGGTGGAGACGGGGCGCGGGGCACGGGTGCTCGTGGTCAACGCGATGGGGCGGATCTACATGGATGCGATGGATTGCCCCTTCACCCGCGTGGAGGAGGCGCTAGCTGATTGTCCGCTGGGCTATGGCGCGGATGCCGTCGTCGTCGATTTTCACGCCGAGGCGACCAGCGAGAAGCAGGCGATGGGGCATTTCTGTGACGGGCGCGCGAGTCTCGTCGTCGGCACGCATACCCATGTTCCCACCGCCGATTACCGGGTGCTGCCGGGCGGCACGGCCTATATCTCGGATGTCGGCATGTGCGGCGATTACGATTCCGTGCTCGGCATGGGCAAGGACGAGCCTTTGCGGCGCTTCCTGCAGAAGACGCCGGGATCGCGTTTCGAGGCGGCGCAGGGCGAGGGCGCGCTTGCGGGGCTTGCGGTCGAGACTGATGACGCGACCGGCCTCGCCACGCGCTGCGCCGCATTGCGACTCGGCCCGCATCTGCCCCCGGCTTTGCCCGATTTCTGGGATTGAGCATGGCTTCGCCCGGCGAGGAGCGCCGCGACAGACTGGCCAGCCAGCGCGCCCGCCTCCTGCACGAGGCGATGGCGCACAAGCGCGTCTCCCTCGTACTGCGCGCCGTGATCGAGACGGCGCCCGGCGATACGATCAGTGTGCGCGAGATCATCGAGGCTTTCGGCGAACGCGCCTTCGGCTTCGTCATCATCCTCTTCAGCCTGCCCAATTGTATCCCCGCGCCGCCCGGCATGAACTCGGTATTCGG
>PXAW01000140.1 GCA_003567055.1 Hyphomicrobiales bacterium | reverse complement strand
TGGCACTGGGTTTCAAGAAGCCGTGGCTGCCCCGGCGCATTCTCGACAAGCGCTTTCGCGTCGCGACCTTCCGCAAGATCATCGATGTGGCCGAGCCGCGCCTGCAGCGTGTGGAGAAGATCCTGCGACCGCGCCACACCGCCCTGTTCGGCCCGCGCGGCGACCGCTTGATAGGCGTCTTTGCCGTCATCCTCGCCCTGTGCGTGATCGTGCCGCTGCCGGGAACCAACTGGGTGCCTTCGATCGCCCTGGTGATCCTCTCCATGGCGATCATGCAGGAAGACGGGCTGGTGCTCGGTTTCGGCATCCTTGCGGGGCTGGCGGGCATCGCCTATACGGTGATCCTGACCAGCACGCTGATCCATTTCGCCCTCGTGGCCATGAGCAGAGCGGTGGGTTATTGAGAGCAGAGCGGTGGGTTATTGAGAGCAAAGCGGTGGGTTATTGAGCGCCGGCCGGTGCGGGCGGGGCCTGCGTGAAAGCGTTGTGGAAAGCCTTGCATTGCAAGGCGGTTTCCGTTATCCGTGCGCGATCCCGATTCCGGATGGTGCCGCAGCGCCCGCCGGATCGCGATATCCGTCTTCGTTCGTCGTCGACGCGCCGGCCCGCTCCCTCGAGAGCGGCCAGGGTCCCGCGCACATGCGAGGCCCGCGACGAACGCGGATGGCACGCAACACCAGCCGTCGGCGCAATTGCTCGCGAGAGCATCAGGAGAACGAATGTCAGCTCAAACCCAATACGCGCCCAGCCGCGAAGATTTCGCCGCCCTCCTCGAGGAATCCTTCCGCAGCAACGAAGTCGCCGAAGGCGCCGTCGTCAAGGGTAAGGTCGTCGCCATCGAGAAGGACGTCGCGGTCATCGATATCGGCGCCAAGACCGAAGGCCGTGTGGCCCTCAAGGAATTCAACGGCCCCGGCCGTGACGAGCCGATCGAAGTCGGCGTCGAGGTCGAGGTCTATGTCGACCGCATCGAGAATGCGCTTGGCGAAGCCGTCATCTCCCGTGAGAAGGCGCGCCGCGAGGA
Source organism: Hyphomicrobiales bacterium (assembly GCA_003567055.1). Classification (GTDB taxonomy): domain Bacteria; phylum Pseudomonadota; class Alphaproteobacteria; order Rhizobiales; family Beijerinckiaceae; genus Saliniramus. The sequence goes on along the minus strand of PXAW01000140.1, from coordinate 2,306 downwards.
AAGCTGGATCAAGCTCGAGAAGGCCTTCGAGGCCAATGAGCGGGTCCAGGGCCTGATCTTCAACCAGGTCAAGGGCGGCTACACCGTCGATCTCGACGGCGCCGTGGCCTTCCTGCCGCGCTCGCAGGTCGATATCCGCCCCGTGCGCGACATCACGCCGCTGATGGGCGTGCCGCAGCCCTTCCAGATCCTGAAGATGGACCGTCGCCGCGGCAATATCGTCGTGTCGCGCCGTACCGTGCTCGAGGAGAGCCGCGCCGAACAGCGTTCGGAGCTGGTGGCCAATCTCGAAGAGGGTCAGGTCATCGAGGGTGTGGTCAAGAACATCACCGAATACGGCGCCTTCGTCGATCTCGGTGGCATCGACGGCCTGCTCCACGTCACCGACATGGCCTGGCGCCGCGTCAACCACCCGTCGGAAGTGGTGCAGATCGGCCAGAACGTGCAGGTCAAGATCATCAAGATCAACCACGAGACGCACCGCATCTCGCTCGGCATCAAGCAGCTGCTCGCCGATCCGTGGGAGGGCATCGAGGCCCGTTACCCGGTCGATGCGCGCTTCACGGGCCGCGTGACCAACATCACCGATTACGGTGCCTTCGTCGAGCTGGAGCCGGGCATCGAAGGCCTGATCCACGTCTCGGAGATGTCCTGGACGAAGAAGAACGTCCATCCGGGCAAGATCGTCTCCACCTCGCAGGAAGTGGATGTGGTCATTCTCGAGGTCGATCCGGTCAAGCGCCGCATCTCGCTGGGTCTCAAGCAGACCCTGCAGAATCCGTGGGAAGGCTTCGCCGAGAAGCATCCCGTCGGTTCCGAGGTCGAGGGCGAGGTCAAGAACAAGACCGAATTCGGTCTGTTCATCGGTCTCGAAGGCGATGTCGACGGCATGGTCCACCTGTCGGATCTCGACTGGAACCGTCCCGGCGAGCAGGTCATCGACGAGTTCAAGAAGGGCGACATGGTTCGCGCCCAGGTGCTCGACGTCGATGTCGACAAGGAGCGCATCTCGCTTGGCATCAAGCAGCTCGCCGGCGATCCCTTCGCCGATGCGGGTGAGATCCGCAAGGGTCAGGTCGTGACCTGCGAGGTCGTGGAAGTGAAGGATGCCGGCATCGACGTGAAGATCGTCGATACCGATCTCAGCGCCTTCATCCGCCGCGCCGAGCTCGCCCGCGACCGCGCCGACCAGCGCCCCGAGCGCTTCTCCGCCGGTGACAAGCTCGATGCCCGCGTCACCCAGTTCGACCGCAAGGCGCGCCGCGTCACGCTGTCGATCAAGGCGCTCGAAGTGGCCGAGGAGAAGGAGGCGATCGCACAGTTCGGCTCCTCCGATTCCGGTGCTTCGCTCGGCGACATCCTCGGTGCTGCGCTGAAGAAGCAGACGCAGTCCGGCGAGGAAGAAGAAAACAAGTAAGCCGGCTCACGAGAGCCGTCTCACAGCCCCCGCGGGTTCATGCCTGCGGGGGCTTTTTCATGAGGTCCACCGGTCAGAGCCTGTAGGCCATGCGCAGACCGCCCCAATGGCGCCCGAAGATGCGGATCGGCGCGTCGACCTCGCGCATCATCACCACCTTGCCGCCGCCCATGTCGCGGGCATAGGCCTGGACCACGAAGTCGCGGGTGGAGCGGGCCGCGGTGATGCCGGCGCGGTCGTCGAAAATCCGCTTGTTGCGGCAATGCGCTGCGTTCCAGACCGGATCATCCGGGCGCTGGGGTTGCGAGAAGGCGCGGTTATGGACCGGGATGTAGCCGTTGCGGTCGATGGCGAGGCAGAAGGTGAGGCGCTCATCCCCGGCGAGCGGGGGCTCGATGATCGCGGGCAGGGCCGCCTCGAAGGCCTGCGTGAAGGCCGTTTCGTATTGCTGCGGATCGGTTGCGGGCAGCGGCACATAGCGGGTATCGAAAACGGCCTCACGGCTCAGCCTGCCGGTGCCGACGAGCCCTTCGATGGCCTGTGCCACCTCTTGCGCGATGGCCTGCGCCCGCGCCACGAGGGGGCGGTATTCCTGCGCGATCGCGGCGAGCTTGGCCTCGATCGCCGCGCGGATGGCGGGATCCTCGTCATCGAAGGCGCAATGCAGGCCCATCCGGCTGATACCGACGACATGCGCACGGATCGTGCCGATACCGGCAATCGCGAGCCGGGCTTCGGTGCCCGGCGTGATGCCGTCATCGGCCCCGGTCGCATCGAGCAGCATGCCCGCGCGGGAGATGTCGATGCTGCGGCTGGTGATGCTCCGCCCGCCGATCTGCCCGCTGACGTCGAGTTCGACGGGATAGCGGTCATGGCGCCGTCGGTCGCC
>PXAW01000571.1 GCA_003567055.1 Hyphomicrobiales bacterium | reverse complement strand
TCTCGCGCGACGGCATGATCACGCAGGACGGGGTGCAGATGGGTGCGATCGGGCTCTTCGCCATCGATCCCGATGCCGATCTCACGCGCTTTGCCAGTTCCGCGCTGATCCCGAGCATTCCTCCGGAGCCGGTGCTCGATTTCGTCGATAACGGCGTGGTGCAGGGTTATACCGAGAGCGCCAATGTCAATCCGATGCTGGAACTGACCCGGCTGATCGCGGTCAGCCGCGCCTTCGAGAGCGCATCGACAGCGGTCGAGCAGAATGACCGCACCTTGCAGGACGCGATCCGCACCCTCGGGGATACGCGATGAGTGAGGCGCCCGCCGCCATCGGCGCTGCAAGTGGCACGGTTTCGCCTGAGCGCGTGGTGCTCGCGCGCAGCGATCACAGCCTGCGCCTGGTCAACGCCCTCAACCACGCCCGCCAGGCGTTGCGCGCCGAGCCCGCGCAGGACTTCACCGCCACGCTCTCCGACAAGCTCGGCGAGAGCGGGCAGAAATCCGCGGACGTGGACGCAGCGGCCGATCGCACCACGGCGGACAAGCCGCGCCTCGATTTTCTGCGCACCAGTATCCTGCGCGGCCATGTCTCGCAGCCGGGCGGCTTCAATCCCGATCCGAACGCACTGCCGCCTCTGCCGGATCTGCCCCGCGAACGCGACGCCGCGCAGGGCCCCGCCCCGGATATCGCGCGGGCGGACGAAATCGCCGCGCTCAGCGCGATGCTCGATGCCGATCGCGCCGGGACATCGCTGCCATCCGTCGCCGGACTGGCCCGGGCCGAGGCGAATCAACTGCCGGCGGACGTGCTCGAAGATCTGCATCAGCGCCACCTCGCCCGCGAGGCGCAGACCGCTACCGCAAACGGCTGGCCTGCGCCCGGCGACGCTGACGCTGCGGAAGATGGGCGATGAAATGCACGCCGTGACCTCCCTCCCCAGCGGGGAGGGATCGAGGGTGGGGAGAAACGTCGATGACGATCATCAGCGCCGATGACTTCCCAAACCGGGTTCACCCCACCCTTTATCCCTCCCCTGAGGGGAGGGAAATCGCGTCCCGCATCAACGCCATCCGGAATGATATGCCATGACCAGTTCAAGCCCCTCGCCCGATGCCCTCGACCGGCTGGGCGATGCCATTGCCCGCGCCACGCAGGATTTGCCGCTGGTGCGGATCGGGGGGCGGGTCAGTGCGGTGACGCCCGCTTTCTACCGCGTCGGGGGGCTGTCCCCCTTCCTCAAGCTGGGGGAGCGCGTGGTGCTTCCCGCAAATGGTGATGCCCGGCCCCAGATCGGCGAGGTGGTGCGCATCGATGCGGGCGGGGCCACGGTCAAGCCTTTCGAGGGCGCGATCGATGCCCGGCTCGGTGCCGAGGTGCATCGCATGGAGGCGGTCTCGCTGCATCCGCATACCGGCTGGCGCGGGCGCGTACTCGATGCGCTGGCAAAACCGATTGATGGCGGCGCGCCCCTTCCCCTGGGTGAGCGGCGCGTCTTCCCCTTCGCCGAACCGCCGCCGGCCATGCATCGCGCGCGTGTCGGCGCGCATATCCGCACCGGCGTGCGCATGGTCGATCTGTTCACGCCGCTCTGTGCCGGGCAGCGCATCGGCATCTTCGCCGGCTCCGGCGTCGGCAAATCCACCATGCTCTCGATGCTCGCCGGCGCGGAAGGTTTCGACACGGTGGTGATCGCGCTGGTGGGCGAGCGCGGGCGGGAAGTCCGCGAATTTCTCGAAGAGACGCTGGGCGAGGCCCGCTCGAAGGCGGTGATGGTGGTCTCGACCGGGGACGAGAGCCCGATGATGCGCCGCCTCGCCCCAAATACCGCCATGGCCATCGCCGAGTATTTCCGTGATCGCGGCGAGAAGGTGCTGATGATCGTCGATTCGGTCACGCGCTACGCCCATGCCGCCCGCGACGTGGCGCTGGCGGCCGGCGAACCCGCCGTCTCGCGCGGCTTTCCCCCGAGCGTGTTCAGCGACCTGCCGCGCCTGCTGGAGCGGGCGGGACCCGGTTGCGAGGGCGCGGGCAGCATTACCGGATTGTTTTCCGTGCTCGTCGACGGCGACGACCACAATGATCCCGTGGCCGACAACATCCGTGGCACCCTCGACGGCCATATCGTGCTCGACCGTACCATCGCCGATCGCGGGCGCTTTCCCGCCATGGACCCGCTCGGCTCGATCTCGCGGCTCGCGCGCAAGGTCTGGAGCGCGGAGGAGCAGAGCGTGGTGCGCCGCTTCCTCGCCCTCGTCGCCCGTTTCGAGGAAACCCGCGATCTGCGCCTGATGGGCGGCTACCAGCCCGGTCACGATGCCGATCTCGACCAGGCGGTGACCATCGTGCCGCGCCTCTACGACGCCCTGCGCCAGGACCCGTCCTCACCGCGCAGCCGCGACCCGTTCCGCGAAATCGCCGGGATGCTGCAGAGCGGCTGAGCGCCCCTTCGGGACGGGATCCCGCGTGATGATGCCCGCTGGTGTCGTATGGCGGATGCCGAGACGCGCCCATCCCCCTCGGGCAAAGCGCGCGTTGATCGGATCGCTCCCATCCCGGAAGATCAGCAAAAAACACAGAGCCGAGCCGGGAGGAACGGGACGATGAAGGCGGATGACATCACGGTGGTGACGGGCGGGGCGAGCGGTATCGGCGCGGCATGCTGCCAGCTGCTCGCGGCGCGCGGCGGCAAGGTCGTCGTTCTCGACCGCGACGGCGAGGCGGCGAAGGACCTCGCCGAGGAGATCGGCGGGTATGGCTGCGTCGGCGATGTCGGGGTGCAGGCCTCGCTCGAGGAAGCGGCGGCGCGTATCGAGAAGGATTTCGGCGCGGTGACGGGGCTCGTCAACAGCGCCGGTATCCTCCAGCGACCGGTCTCGCCGGAAGAATTGTCGATGGAGAGCTATGACGACGTCGTCGCGGTCAACCAGCGCGGCACCTATCTCGCCAGCCGGATCTTCGCGCGGGCCATGATCGGGCGCGGGCGCGGCGCGATCGTCAATATCGCCTCGGTGGCCGGCATGCGCTCCATGCCGCTGCATTCCTATTCGCCGACGAAAGCCGCCGTGATCTCCATGACGGCCTGCCTCGCTGCGGAATGGGGCCCGTCGGGCATCCGCGTCAACGCGGTCTCCCCCGGCTTCACCCTGACCCCGGCGCTGCAGGCCGAAGTCGATGCGGGGCGGCGGGATCTCTCCCTGGCCGAGGCGCAGGCGGCTCTGGGGCGCCTGGTGCGGCCCGATGAAATCGCCCAGGCCGTTGCCTTCCTGCTCTCGCAGGAAGCCTCGGCAATCACCGGGGCGAATCTGCCCGTCGATTGCGGCTGGCTCGCGGGC
>PXAW01000198.1 GCA_003567055.1 Hyphomicrobiales bacterium | reverse complement strand
TGATCGATTACGCCAAAGTCCGCCGCATGATGGTCGATAACCAGCTGCGGACCTATGATATCAGCGATCTCGGCGTGCTCTCAGCCATGAATGAAGTGCCACGCGAGATCTTCGCGCCGGCGGATATGGCGAACCTCGCCTATTCCGACCGCCCGCTCGTGATCGCGCGCGGCGAGGAAGGCGAGACGCGCCATTTTCTCGCCCCCATGGTCTTTGCCCGGATGCTGCAAAATCTCGATCTGAACGCGGGCGAACGCATGCTGATCATCGCCGGCGCGCTCGGTTACGAAGCGGCGGTCGCGGCGCAGCTCGGCGTCTCCGTCAGCATCGCCGAACCGGATGCGGCGCTCGCCGGGAAGACCCGCGAAAATCTTGCGAAGGCCGGCGTGTCTGACGTGACCATCATCGACAAACCGTTCGATGCCGATTTCGGCGTGGCGGACGGCTTTGACGCGATCCTCGTCAATGCCGCTATCGGGAAGCGCCCGGAAGCGTTGCTCGCACAGCTCGCGGATGGCGGGCGCCTCGTCGCCGTGATGGGCGATGGCGGACGCACCAGCCGGGTCACGCTGTTCGTGCGCTCGGGCGAAGTGATCGGCGACCGCCCGCTCTTCGACGCTGCGGCCCAGCCCCTGAAGGCCTTTCGCGAAGAGCCCGGTCTCGTTTTTTGAGGCGTTGCTCAAATGCCACGGCCCCGCCGCAAATTCGCCGAATGCCGCACCCGCCTTCCGCTCGTCGTGAGACCGGTTTACATTTCGCTGGCAGCCGGGGCCCGAATGGGTGAGTCTGCGCGCGTTCGTCATGGTGGCGCAGCAACGGGATACGATTCGTGACCAGAGCAAAACCACGTCCTTTCGTCAGGTTTGTCGCGACGACAGGTCTGTTGCTGGCCGGCTTCGCGATGGCAGCCTTGCCCGCCGGCGGCTCAGCGCATGCGGAAACGATCGACACCGCCCTCGCCCGCGCCTACCAGAACAGCCCGATCATCAATGCGTCCCGCGCCGGCCTGAGGGCGACCAATGAAGGTGTGCCGCAGGCGCGCTCGGGCTATCGTCCGCGAATCAACGCGACCGCCGATATCGGCAGCCAGATCACATGGCGGCCCAATCCGGTTACCGGCGCAGTCGAATCGCGGTCGCGCGACCCGCGCGGGATCGGTCTCGAAGTCACGCAGAACATCTTCGACAGCGGGCGCACCAGCAATGCCGTGCGCCGCGCGGAGACCCAGGTTCTCGCGGCGCGGATGCGGCTCGAAGCCACCGTCCAGCAGACGCTGTTTCGCGGCGCCGAAATCTACATGAATGTTCTGCGCGACACGGCGATCCTGAATTTGCAGCGCAACAATGTCGAAGTGCTCGACGAGCAGCTGCGGCAATCGCGGGACCGTTTCGAAGTCGGCGAGGTAACCCGCACCGACGTTGCGCAGGCCGAATCGCGGATTGCTTCCGCGCGATCGCAGGTCAGCCTGGCCGAGGCCAATCTGCGCGCCAATATCGGGCGTTACCGCCAGATCATCGGTGTGGAGCCGCGTGAACTCGGCGCCGGACGCGCGCCGGAACGCCTGATCCCCGGCAATCTCGATACGGCCCTGCAATTCGGTCTGACGGAAAACCCGGCAATCATCGCCGCGCGCCATGCGCTCGACGGCGCCCAGATCGCGGTGAAAGTCGCCGAAGCGGAGCTCTTGCCGCGCGCCAGCGTGCGCGGCTCGATCGACCGGCGTTTCGACGCGCAGCAGCGCGGCGATCGCCAGACCAGCGCCTCGATCACGGCGCAGCTCACGGTGCCGCTCTATCAGGGCGGCGAGGTCTCCGCACGGGTCCGCGCGGCGAAGGAGACCGTGAACGAGTTCCGTTTCGAGCTCGAACAGGCCCGCGAGGAAGTGCGCGCCAACGTGATCACCGCCTGGGGTTCGCTGGAAGCCGCGACCGCGCAGATTCAGGCTGCCGAGATCCAGGTCGAGGCGGCGGAGACCGCGTTGACCGGTGTGCGCGAGGAGGCCCGCGTCGGCCAGCGCACCACGCTCGACGTGCTCAACGCACAGCAGGAACTGCTGAATGCGCGCGTCAATCTGATCACCGCCCAGCGCGACCGGATCGTCGCGGCCTTCTCGCTGGTCCAGGCCATGGGCCGCCTGACGCCGGGTCAGCTCGGCCTCGCCGTCGCCGAATACGACTCGCGCGAGCATTACGAGCAGGTGCGCAATCGGATCTGGGGCACCTCCACACCGTCCGGCGATTGAAAAACGCCTGTGGGTGAAGGGCCTTCGCCCCTTTGCGCATCGCGCCTGCATCGTTTAACCATATAGTGCATGACACGACGGGTGATTCTCGTCGTCGGCGCACTCGATCGCGGTGAGAGTTTCGCATGAACCAGGCCAATCCGAAGACCGACGAACCCTCGATGGAAGAGATTCTGGCTTCGATCCGGCGCATCATCGCCGATGATCAGGAAGCCGCGAAGAAGGGTGACGAGGAAGATCCGTTCGAGCAGGCGATGGCGGAAGCGATCGGCGATGACGGTTCGGAAATGCCGGAGGAATACGACGCCGCGCCGCAGCCGGACGACGAGGACGACGACGACGACGTGCTCGATCTCGCCGAAGTCGGCGAGGCCGTCCCGCCGGCGGATCTCGCGCTCGAACATGACGATATCGATTTCCGCAATGATGACGGGCAGATCGACTTCGATGCGATCGATGCCGGCGAAGCCGAAGACGAACCCGAGGAGCTTGCGGGTCAGGATGCCGTCGATGCGGCTTTCGACGCGATCGGGGCCGATGATGAAGAGGACGATGACGGGCTGGATTTCGCGCCCGCAGCCGCGCCTGAACCCGAGCCCGAATTCGAACCCGAGCCCGCCTATGCGGCGCCGGCGCAACACGCCTTCATCGACGAGGACCGCCTGATTTCCCAGGCGACGGACGAGGCCGTCGGCAATGCCTTCAACCAGCTCGCCCATACGGTGCTCTCCAATAACGGGCGCACCCTCGACGATCTGGTGAAGGAGATGCTGCGCCCGATGCTCAAGGTCTGGCTGGACGACAATCTGCCGACCATCGTCGAGCGCATGGTCAGGGCCGAGATCGAGCGGGTCTCACGCGGCGGCGGACGCTGAGGCGACGGCTTCCGGCCAAGCGTCTCACCCGCTGATTTCCGCGACCATCCGCACCCTGCCCGGCCTTCGCAAAAAACTGTTCTGGACGGCGCCGGTTGACTTGTCGGCGCCGCTGCTTTTTCTAACGCAACGACCTCACTGATTTCGTCAACACGGACACGACCGGCCAAAAGCATGATGGACAAGACCTTCGACCCCGCTGCCGTCGAGGCGCGTATCGCCGCGCGCTGG
>PXAW01000137.1 GCA_003567055.1 Hyphomicrobiales bacterium | reverse complement strand
GCCGCAGCAATGGCGATGATGCTGGAGCGGCGCGGAGCAGAAAGCGCCCCAAATTGCGCCCCAAATTGCGCCCAAAGGGGCGCGCCCTCGATCATGATTCGCTCGCCCGGGTACGGGGTCTCCTCGCCGGCATGCCGCGAAGGCGCGATCTCCTGATCGAGGCGCTGCACCGCCTGCAGGACGGGATCGGCCATCTCGCGGCGCCGGATCTGCGCGCGCTCGCCGAAGAATTCTCGATCCCGCAGGCGGAAGTCTTCGAGGTGGCGAGCTTTTACCACCATTTCGATATCGTGAAGGAAGGCGAGGCCCCGCCGCCGGAGCTGACCATCCGCGTCTGCGACAGCGTCGCCTGCATGATCGCGGGCGCCGAGGCGCTCGCCACCGCGCTCGAATCAGGCGTCGATGGCCAGGCGATCCGCATCCAGCGCGTGCCCTGTATCGGGCGCTGCGCCGAGGCGCCCGCAGTGCATGTCGGCACCCGCGCCATCGCACCCGCGACGGCGGACAAAGTGCGCGCGGCGATCGCGGCGGATGATATCCGCGAGCCGGTCCCCGATCATGCCTGCGGCCTCGAAGCCTATCGTGCCGCCGGCGGCTATGCCCTGTTGGAGGCCTGTCTCGCAGGGAAAAAGACGCCGGAAGACGTGATCGCCATGCTCTCCGATGCCGGGCTGCGGGGCCTCGGCGGCGCCGGATTCCCCGCCGGGCGCAAATGGGAATTCGTGCGTGCCGCGCCGGCCCCGCGCATCGTCACCGTCAATGCCGATGAGGGCGAGCCCGGCACTTTCAAGGATCGCCACCATCTCGAACGCGATCCGCATCGCATGATCGAGGGCGCGCTGATCGCTGCCTGGGCGGTGGGCGCCGCGCGCACCGTGATCTATCTGCGCGACGAATATGCGGGCGTGCGCACGCTTCTGGAGCGCGAGATCGCGGCCCTGCGCGAAGCCGGGCTCGATTCACATGCGCCGATCGATCTGCGGCGCGGGGCCGGGGCCTATATCTGCGGCGAGGAGAGCGCCATGCTCGAATCGATCGAAGGCAAGCGCGGCCTGCCCCGCCACCGCCCGCCCTATATCGCGACGAAGGGCCTGTTCGGGCGCCCCACCCTCAACCACAATGTCGAAACCCTGTTCTGGCTGCGCGACATCATCGAGAAGGGTCCCGCCTGGTTCGCCGGTCAGGGAAGGCGCGGTGCGAAGGGATTTCGCTCGTTCTCGGTTTCGGGGCGCGTGCGCGATCCCGGCGTCAGGCAGGCGCCGGCGGGGATCACGCTGAACGAGCTGATCGGCGAATATTGCGGCGGCATGCAGGAGGGCCATGCGCTCGCCGCCTGGCTCCCCGGCGGCGCCTCGGGCGGGCTGCTGCCCGCGACGCTCGCGGACGAGCCACTGGATTTCGGCCTGCTCGACCGGCACGGCGCCTTCGTCGGCTCGCATGCGATCGTGGTCTTCTCCGATCACGATGATCTGCGCAATGTCGCGCTCAACCTGATGCGTTTCTTCAGGCATGAGAGCTGCGGCCAGTGCACCCCCTGTCGCGCGGGGACGCAGAAGATCGTGCAACTCCTCGAAGACGGGCGCTGGGAGGCGCCGCTGCTCGATGATCTCGCGCTGGTCATGCGCGACGCCTCGATCTGCGGGCTCGGCCAGGCGGCGGCCAATCCGGTGACGAGCATCCTGCGGCATTTCCCTGAACGCGCGCCGCAATCAACGCGCTGACGCGACGCGTCAGCCCCGCAGCCAGAGCGCCCCGTCGCGCAGCTCGAAGCTGCGCAGCCGGCGCAGGACGCTCATCCCCAGGAGGTTCTTGCCGAGCTGGGCATCGGGCATCACCACGGCTTCGACGTCATGCAGGATGATCGGCCCCAGACGAAATTCGCGGATCGTGGCACCATGCGCCTCGACGATGCCGTTGGCGGTCGAGAGCCGATAGGGCGGGCGGCTACGGTCGATCTCCAGGCCGGCGGCACGGGCATCGCTCTCGCGCACAGCCACGATGCTCGCCCCCGTATCCACGAGCATCGCCATGGATGTTCCGTTGATCTGGGGATCGGCGTGGAAATGGCCGCGGCTATCGGCAGCGAGGCGCAGATCGTGAGAGAGGCCGGAAGCGCCTTCGCCGCGGGTCGGTGACGGTTGGTTGCGCTGCACTGCAGCCTGCGCGATCTCTGCCGCCCCGGGCCGTGCCTGTTGCGACAGGCGCTCGACCGTCATGATGCCGGCGGCGGCCCCGCCGACCAGGACGAGGCTCGCCCAGATGAGGGGGCGCATGATCCGACCTCTTTCTCGCTGCGATGTGTCCGATCATGGCGCAGCCGGGTTAATCCCCGGCTTCCGCGGCGGGCGAAACCGTCGGTCATGGTGGCTGGAGGCTTAATGCGAAGGCGCAGATTCAACGCGTCCCGAAGATGCGATCCCCCGCATCGCCGAGGCCCGGGATGATATAGGCGTGATCATCGAGGCGCTCGTCGATCGCCGCCGTCCAGATCGGCACGTCGGGATGCGCCTCGCGCAGGATCTCGATGCCTTCCGGTGCGGCGAGCAGGCAGACGAAGCGCAGGTCCTTCGCGCCCTTGCGCTTGAGCAGGTCGATCGCCGCAACCGCCGTGCCGCCGGTGGCGAGCATCGGATCGAGCACCAGGACGAGGCGCTGGTCGAGCCCGCCGGGCGCCTTGAAATAGTATTCCACCGGTTCGAGGGTATCGGGATCACGATAGAGCCCGATATGGGCGACACGGGCGGTGGGCAGAAGCGCCAGCAACCCGTCGAGAAAGCCGATCCCGGCGCGCAGGATCGGCGCGAGAACGGGTTTCTTGCCGGCGAGCCGTGGCGCCTGCATGGTCTGCAACGGTGTCTCGATGGTGACCGCCTCCAGCGGCAGGTCGCGCAGGGCCTCATAACCGAGCAGCATCCCCACTTCGCTGGCGAGCGCGCGAAACTCCCGGGTGGGCAGGTTCTTGTCGCGCATCAGGGTCAGCTTGTGACGCACCAGGGGGTGTTCGACGACGGTAACGTTGTGCATCGTGGTTTTCCCGTATGCCGTGCCGCCATGAACCGGTTCATGCTGGCAACGGCTGGACAAGGTGCCAGTCTGGACCGGATTGCCGTCGGGCTCAATTGCCGATCTTTGAACAATCCACGCTCTGAAGCGTTCATTCATCCAGCAGTCATCCCGCTGGCGGCAGGATGGATTGGCCATGATGAACCGGCCTTACCCGCCGGTCTCGTCCAATTCCGTTCAAGAAAGGTCGAAACGATGTCCACCCCCACCCTCCGTGCCGGTCGGCAGCCGGCCTTCATCGGATTGTTCGCCGCGCTGTTCCTGTTGGTCGGCGTCGGCGCCGCCATGGC
>PXAW01000149.1 GCA_003567055.1 Hyphomicrobiales bacterium | reverse complement strand
TTCTCCCGCAAATCCATCCGGCGAATGGTGTTCAAAAGTCCCATGTGGAGCACACTGTAGTCCCCCACCGCATGCCGCGTTGGGGAAAGGGTCACATGGGTCAAATCTCAGTGGAAATTCCGAACCCTACCAGGTCACTTCTCAACCGAAATCAACATCGAGGGGGGGAGGCCGGTGCTCTCGTGACCAAAAAAAACGGCTCCCGAAGGAGCCGTTGAAAAAGTTGGGAGGAAACCATGAGCCGAGAGAGACGGCTCGAGGACCGTGCATGCGCGAGGGGATCACGCATACGCTGCCACTTGCCTGCCCGGAAACCGATGAAGATGATGCAATATCGCGTATCCGAAACCGGCATGTGACGATAAAAAATTGCTATATTCCGTTGCTTTTGTCAACAAGAAAATGATATTTTTTTACGGGAAAGATATTCTCAATCGATATTCACGCGTAACCGATTGAGAATGAATGATAAAATTACAAATCTTCGCCAGCTTGCGCGCCTTTGGATAGCTTAAGAGCAAATTAACATTCTTAAAATGTATCGGAAAAGAACCGTAGGACACAGAAATCAGCCGTTAAATATAACAAATAATAATACAAGCAGCACGCTTCCGGCTCAATCGGGGCCGGAGGGCAGCGCCTGTCGGCGCAGTTCAGCAATCTCGTACTTTTCGATCAATAACGATTCATCGACATTTTGTCAATAAAATATCGACCTGTTGTTTCTGGCAGGGGGAGCGGCCATGACGAGCGTGTAAACCCTGCCTTCGCGCTGCGCTGGTTCGTGCCCATCACTCGGCTCATTGACGCGATCGCTGATGCAGCGGCAACGGGTTCCAGCGTGTGAGCACCACGAAGCCGTCGCGCGTCGTCACGGTGAGATGGCCGCCATGGTCATGCACCACGAGGCCCGGCGGCAATGTGTGTGCCTCCTGCCAGCCGCAGGCGGTCGCAACGTGATAATCGTGGCCGTCGAGTCGCGCGATGGTTTCGCCCCGCCCGAAAGCGCGCACCGTGTCGAGCACGGCGCGCGTGCCGGCCTCGAAGCGCAGGCGGCGATCCGCATCGCTCGGGCGCTGCCAGTAGCTCCCCGGCCCCTGGGCTTCGGCTGCGCGCCAATGCGCCGGCAAATCCTGCGCGAGCCGCGCCGCGAGCCGGCCTGCGGCGAACTGGCAGCGGATCATGACGCTGTCGAGGGTATCGCTGTCCGCGACGGCAAAGCGCTCGCGTCCGAGAATATCGCCGGTATCGAAATCATGGGCGAGCTTGTGCGCGCTCACACCCCATTCGCGACGCCCCTCCAGGAGAGCGCGAATCACCGGGAAGGGGCCGCGCGCCTCGGGCAGGAGCGAGGGGTGGATGTTGAAGGCGTAGGGGATCACCCCCTCCCAGCCGGTGACCCGCCATTTGTAGCCGGCGACGACGAGACATTCCACGCCGTCATCGGCGAGGGCGGCGATATCCGCCGGCGTGATCCGCGTATCCTGCACCGAAATGGCGCATTGCCGGGCGATGGCGATCACGCGGTCATTGAAATCGACGAGCCCGTCGCAGGGGCGGGTGAACAGCTTGCATGGCGTCCAGCCGCATTGCAGCAGGGCCTCGAAGGCCGGTGCGAGCATGTCGATCCCGGCAAAGGCGAAGCGCATGGGGCGATCCCTTCATTCGAATTCCGCGGCGCGAGCATGCTGGAAACACGGCCTTCGCGCCATATCTGATGCGCGATCATGCTGGGTGGCGGCACAATATCAGGTTACTTCCGGGGGTAATTGCGATGGTGAGACCCAACGAGGATGCCGCGCAGGGGCAGCGGGGCCCGGGTGGAGCAGGTGGCTGCCTGCGCCTCGTGCTCGGCGATCAGCTCACCCCGGATATCGCGGCCTTGCGCGATCTCGACAAGGCGCGCGACACCGTCCTGATGGTCGAGGTGCATGACGAGACCGTCTATGTGCCCCACCACAAGCAGAAGATCGCCTTCATCCTCTCGGCCATGCGCCACTTCGCGCAGGAATTGCGCGACGACGGTATCACTGTCGATTACGTCAGCCTCGATGCGGCGGAGAATACCGGCTCCTTTACCGGCGAAGTCACCCGCGCCATCGCCCGCCACCGGCCCGATCGGCTCGTCGTGACCGAGCCGGGCGAATGGCGGGTATGGCAGATGATGCAGGATTGGCGCGAGGAATGCGCCGTCCCGGTCGAGATCCGCGAGGATGACCGCTTCATCTGCTCGCGCGCCGAATTCGCCACCTGGGCGGAGGGCCGCAAGAGTTATCGCATGGAATTCTTCTATCGGGAGATGCGCCGCAAGACCGGTTACCTGATGCGCGACGACGGCGAGCCGGAGGGCGGCGCCTGGAATTTCGACGCGGAAAACCGCAAGAAGCTCCCCGCGCAGATCAGCATCCCCAAAGCCACCGCCTTTCGCCCCGATGCCATCACGCAGGACGTGCTCGACCTCGTCGCACGCCGCTTCGGCAACCATTTCGGCGATCTCGAGGGCTTCGGCTGGGCGGTGACCCGCAAGGATGCGCGCACGGCGCTGACGCGCTTCGTCAATGAGCGGCTCGAGAATTACGGCGACTACCAGGACGCGATGAAGCGCGACGAGCCCTTCCTGTTCCACGCGGTGATCGCGCCTTATCTCAATGCCGGCCTGCTCACCGCGCGGGAGGTCTGTGTCGCGGTCGAGGAGGCCTATCGCGCGGGCCGGGCGCCGCTGAATGCGGTGGAAGGGTTCATCCGGCAGGTGATCGGCTGGCGCGAATACGTGCGCGGCATCTACTGGCTGAAGATGCCCGGTTATGCCGGGACCAACGCGCTGGAAGCAAAGCGCAAGCTGCCGGATTTCTACTGGAGCGGGAATACGCAGATGGCCTGCCTGCGCGCCTGTGTCGAGGAGACCCGCGCCAACGCCTATGCCCACCACATCCAGCGTCTGATGGTGCTCGGCAATTTCGCCCTGCTCGCCGGCATCACGCCGCGCGAGGTGCAGGAATGGTATCTGCTGGTCTATGCCGATGCCTATGAATGGGTCGAGCTGCCCAATGTCCACGGCATGGTGCTCTTCGCCGATGGCGGGCTGCTGGCCTCCAAGCCCTATGCCGCGTCGGGCGCCTATATCGATCGCATGTCGGATTACTGCAAGGGCTGCGCTTACGATGTGCGCGCGAAGA
Organism: Hyphomicrobiales bacterium; assembly: GCA_003567055.1. Lineage (GTDB taxonomy): Bacteria > Pseudomonadota > Alphaproteobacteria > Rhizobiales > Beijerinckiaceae > Saliniramus. The sequence goes on along the minus strand of PXAW01000149.1, from coordinate 178 downwards.
CCGGCGAGAAGGCCTGCCCGTTCAACTATCTCTACTGGAACTTCCTGATCGAGAACGAAGACCGTCTCTCCGGCAACCCGCGCATGGGCATGCCCTACCGCAACCTCGCCCGCATGAGCGAGGAGCGCCGCGAGGCGATCATCTCCGATGCAAGGCGGTTTCTGGAGGAGGTGGGGGC
>PXAW01000218.1 GCA_003567055.1 Hyphomicrobiales bacterium | reverse complement strand
GGCTGGAACGGACGGTTCTACGAGGATTTCGAGCCGGGCGACATCTACAAGCATGCTCTGGGGCGCACGGTCACGGCCACGGACAATTCCTGGTTCACGCTGCTGACGCAGAACACCGCGCATCTGCATTTCGACGTGAACTATGCCGAGCACACCGCCTTCGGGAAGCCGCTGGTGAATTCCTGCTTCACCATCGCCCTCGTCACCGGGCAGAGCGTGGCGGATATCTCGCAGAACGTCTTCGCCAATCTGGGCTGGGACGAGGTGCGCCTGCCCAAACCTGTCTTCGAGGGCGATACCATCTATTCCGAATCGACCGTGCTGGAAAAGCGCGAGAGCGGCTCGCGCCCGGATGTCGGCATCGTCAAGGTGGAGACCATCGGCACCAACCAGCATGGCGATATCGTGATTTCGTTCAAGCGCACCCTGCTCGTCTACAAGAAGGGCCAGGGCCCCGGCGACAGGCACCGCCCCGAGCCCAAACGGAAAGCGTGAGGAGATAAGCATGAGCGAGGCGGGCATGATCGAAAGCCATCAGGAGATTCGCGAGGCGGTGATCCGTCTGTGCGCCGATTTTCCCGGCGAATACTGGCGCAAGCTCGACCGCGAGAACGCCTATCCGTCGGAATTCGTCGATGCGCTCACGCAAGCCGGCTATCTCGCCGCGCTGATCCCCGAGGAATACGGTGGGGCCGGCCTGCCGCTCTCTGCGGCTGCGGCGATCCTCGAGGAAATCCAGCGCGCGGGCGGCAACGGCGCGGCCTGCCATGCGCAGATGTATGTCATGGGCACGGTCCTGCGCCACGGCTCACAAGCGCAGAAGCAGGCCTACCTCCCCGATGTGGCGAGCGGCCAGCTGCGGCTCCAGGCCTTCGGCGTGACGGAGCCGAGCTCGGGCACGGATACCACCTCGCTCAAGACCTTCGCCCGGCGCGAGGGCGACGGCTATATCGTCAACGGCCAGAAGATCTGGACGAGCCGGGCGGAATATTCCGATCTGATGATCCTGCTCGCCCGCACCACCCCGCGCGACCAGGTGGCGAAGCGCACCGATGGCCTTTCCGTCTTCATCGTCGACATGCGCGAAGCCATCGGCAACGGCCTCACCATCCGCCCGATCCGCACCATGATGAACCACGCCACCACCGAGATCTTCTTCGACGATCTGCGCGTGCCGGCGGAAAACCTCATCGGCGAGGAAGGCAAGGGCTTTCGCTATATCCTGTCGGGCATGAATGCAGAGCGCATTCTCATCGCCGCCGAATGTATCGGCGATGCCAAATGGTTCATCGAGAAGGCGACAACCTACGCGAAGGAGCGCAGCGTGTTCGGGCGCCCGATCGGCCAGAACCAGGGCGTGCAGTTCCCCATCGCCAAGGCCTATGCCCAGATGCGCGCCGCCGAGCTGATGGTGCAGCAGGCGATCGCGCTCTACGAGGCCGGCGAGAATTGCGGCGCGGAGGCCAACATGGCCAAGATGCTCGCCGCCGACGCCTCCTTCGAGGCAGCCAATGTCTGCGTCCAGACCCATGGCGGCTTCGGCTTCGCCGAGGAATACGACGTGGAACGCAAATTCCGCGAAACCCGCCTCTACCAGGTCGCCCCGATCTCGACCAACCTCATCCTCTCCCACCTCGCGGAGCACGTGCTGGGCTTGCCGCGATCGTTTTGAGGGGTGGGCGGTGGCGACGATGCAGCGCGCGACTTCCCTCCCCTCAGGGGAGCGAGGCCCGGCGAGCGCTTCATCGCCGCCGCGCTCTATCCTGATACGCCCCTCACTCCCAACCCCTCTCCACGAGGAAGAGGGGAGTTCTGGCGCGGCCTTCATGGAGGGTGCTCTCAGCTCTCCCCACACGGAGAGGGGAAGGCGGGGCGCGGCGGCAATCCCGGTCGCATGATTGTCAACAGAAGATTCGAAAACCATGAATTGCAAGCATGTGAGTTTTCGTCGAAGCTATTGCTGATTGATTCATGCGGTGTGAGGCTGGCAGGTGAAGACGAGCCGATTGCGTCGGGTGCTGGCAGGCGCCCTCGATCCTGATCTGTGGCCTGAGCCCGGCCTCTCCCCGCTCAACCGGGCGATCATCTGGCTCATCCTGTTCTCGCTGCTTCTCGTCGTGATCGAGACGGAGCCGGCGCTGCATGAGGGCTATTCCACCCTGTTCTACGGGCTCGAACTGCTGATTCTGGCGGTCTTCGCCGTGGAATATGCCGCGCGCCTGTGGGTCTGCGTCGAAAATCCCCGCTTTCCCTCGCGTCTCACCTATGCGCGCCGCCCGATGGCGCTGCTCGATCTCTTCGTGATCGTCACCATGGCGATCTCGCTCGTGGGCTTCGAGGGCGCGATCCTGCGGCTTTTGCGCCTTGCGCGCCTGTTGCGGGTGGCAAAGCTGGGGCGTTTCGCCGAGGCCTTTCGTACCATCGGGGAGGCGGTTGGCGCGCGGCGCTACGAGCTCGGCGTCAGCCTCGCGATCGCCGTTGCGCTGCTGATCGTCTCGGCTTCGGCCTTGTATCTTCTGGAGGGCGGGTTGCAGCCCGATGCCTTCGGCTCGATTCCGAGGGCGATGTGGTGGGCGGTGGCGACGCTGACGACGGTGGGCTATGGCGATGTGGTGCCGATCACGCCAATGGGCCGGGTCTTCGCCACGCTGACGGCGATCACCGGCGTCGGCCTGATCGCCATGCCGGCGGGAATCCTCGCCTCGGCATTCAGCGACGCGCTTCAGCGCCGGCGTGAACGGGACAGCAAGGAGGGCGGGAATGGCGTTTAGGTTCCAGCGTCGGGTCAAGCTGATGCCGGGTGTCCGGCTGAACGTGTCGAAAAGTGGCCTCGGCCTCAGCGTCGGCCCGCGCGGGGCCTCGGTCTCGCTCGGTCGGCGCGGCGCCCACAGCCATGTCGGCATTCCGGGAACGGGGATTGCCTTTCGGCAGAAACTGTCTTCGGGGCCGGGAACGGGTGGCGCGGGCCGTGGCAGGGCGAATGCGGCGTCGGAATCCGAAAACCTCGAAGACATCGTGCTGCGGCTCGACAGCGAGGGCAAGCTCAGTCTTCACTTCGAGGACGGCTCACCGCTTCCGCCCACTCTGGTGCGCAAGGTGCGCAGCGCCCACGCGGATGCGCTGCGCGAACGTCTCGAAGCCTGGGCGGCGACGCGCAACGAAGAGCTGCACGCCTGTCTCGGCATCCATCTCGACACGCCCGCGCCGCTCTTCGAGCCCTACCACCCCGCCGAGCCACCGCCGGTGCGCCCGCAAGAGCCGGTCATGCGGGAGATCGGCTTCTGGGACAAGCTGTTCCTGCAAAGGCAGCGGATCGAGGCCGAGAATGCCACGGCGCAGGCGTGCCATGAGCAGGCCCTT
>PXAW01000197.1 GCA_003567055.1 Hyphomicrobiales bacterium | reverse complement strand
GTAGTTATGCTATTAATAGAATTTAAATACAAAAACAATTTTTAATTTCAAATATTTCTCAGTGTATCTGCGCAATTTCAGCGGAAAGAAGGGCAATTTCTGGGGTCAATTGATTTTTAGATGCAATTAGATACTGAGTAAAAAAACTGCTAAAGGCCGGAATCTCTAAAGAATTTTCTTCAAGGCCTGCGCGCGGGCGCGAATGGAGTGGCGTTGCCTAAATTCAGGCAGCTTGAGCCGGGTTCCTTGTTTCATTTGACGCAGGGATTGAAAATTGCTGGAATACCACCGCTATAGGGCCGCATATTTGCAAGTATAGATTTCCAAGACGAATTAACTTAAATAAAAAATTGTTTTTTTCATGAATTCCCATATGGCAGAAAGAATCTTGTCTAATTCTTGGGTCAGATTGCATTTGTGTGCGTTCTGCGTACATTTTTCCAATATTATACATTTATTTATGTAAAATGTTTATGATTCTGCTCTAGCAATCTCCTGAAACTGGGAGGTCAAGCATGTTAAGTAAATTACCAATCAGAGCAAAGCTTCCACTCATCATTGCCGGTTTCGCTCTGGTTTTGGGTATAGGCGTGGGTGCAAGCAGTTACTGGCGTGCAGCGGGTACGGTCGAGTCATTAACCGAGCAGCGCCTGAGCGCGATCGCTCTCGAACGCTCCCATGAACTGGAGGGTTACCTTGCCTCGATCGAACAGGATTTGCGTGTGGTCGCCGAAAGTCCGATGGTCGGCGAGGCGATCGGCGTGTTCGACGATGCGTTTCAGGCGATCGGACCGAGGGTCACCGAGGTTCTCAAGGGCGCGTATATTCGCGACAACCCGAATCCGCTGGGTGAGAAGCACCTGCTTGACCGCAGTAATGCGGCTCCCGCCTATGATGCCGCTCATGCCCATTACCATCCATGGTTCCGCAAGCTTCTCACCGAGCGCGGATACTATGATATCTTTCTGTTCAATAATGCAGGTGACTTGATCTACTCGGTCTTCAAGGAAGAGGATTATGCCACCAATTTCAGCGCAGGTGGCGGGGAATGGGCCGCATCGGATCTCGGCGAAGCGTTCCGTGCAGCCCGCTCTGCTCAGGACGGGCAGGTGTCGTTCTTCGACTTCCAGCCCTACGGACCGAGCGCTGATGCGCCGGCGAGCTTCATTTCAGCGTCCGTCATGCACAATGGGGAGAGGGCGGGCGTTCTTGTCTTCCAGATGCCGATCGATGCGATCAACGCGATCATGACCCGCAGCAGCGGGCTCGGAGAGACCGGCGAGGCCGTCATCGTGGGACGCGACGGTCTGATGCGTAACGATTCCGCCTTCACGCAGGATAACGATATCCTTGCGACACGGCTGAACTCCGAAGCCGTGGAGGCCGCTCTCGCCGGCCACGCACGGGTCGCGATGGATTCCGGCTATCGTGATATCGTGACGCTGCAAGCTGCCGTTCCCCTGAGCTTTCATGGCACGACATGGGCCGTTGTCGCGATCCAGGGATACGACGAGATCATGGCGCCACTCGCGCAGATGCGCACCATCATGCTGGTAATCGGCTTTGTCCTGATTGCGATCGCGGTTGGTGGCGGCTACTTCGTGGCAAGAACCCTGACACGCCCGATGGATCACCTCTCCGGTTCGATGAAAGCCATTGCCTCGGGCCGCTTCGACGTTTCGCTCGAGGGTCAGGATCGCGGCGACGAACTCGGAACCATGGCGCGTGCTGTCGCCGTGTTTCGCGAGAACGGCATCGCGCGGGAACGGCTGGAGCGCGAAGCCCAGCTGGAGCGTGACCGCGAGCGTCAACGTCAGGCGCAACTGGAAAAGCTGATCAATCATTTTCGCGAGGTCATTTCGCGCACGGTGGGGCAGGTCACCGGCGGCACCCAGGCGATGCGTGAGACAGCCGGGCTTCTGACCAACGTCGCGACGACGGCGGTCGAACAGGCCGACTCGGCCCGGAATGCATCCACGACCGCGTCATCCGAAGTGCAGTCCGTCGCGGCAGCCACGGAGGAACTCGCGGCTTCCATTCGGGAAATTGCCGAACAGGCACAACGTTCGGCAATCGTCGTCATGCGCGCCACCGAGACCGCAGAGCGGACGAATGACGAAGTTGCCAGCCTTGCCGACGCGGCTGAACGGATCGGCACCGTCGTGGAGATGATCAACGCGATTGCCGAGCAGACCAATCTCCTGGCTCTGAACGCGACCATCGAAGCCGCCCGGGCCGGCGAGGCCGGAAAGGGTTTCGCCGTCGTGGCTGCTGAAGTGAAGACGCTCGCCGGCCAGACCGCAAGGGCAACAGCAGAAATCAGTGAGCAGGTTGCTGCCGTTCAGGCATCGACCCGGTCGAGCGTGACTGCGATCAGCGAGATCAATAGCGCGGTTCGCGAGATCGAGAGCTTCATGCAGGCGATCGCCTCTGCGGTCGAAGAGCAGGATGTCGCAACCAAGGAGATTTCCCATTCGATCGCGGTCGCTTCCGATGGCAGCGCAACCGCGACCAGCAATGTCGATACCGTTGCCGGTGCGATCAAGGCGACTTCTACGGAAGCCGGTCGTGTCATGGGGGTCTCCGACGAACTCTCACAGGTCGCGAGCGCTTTGTCCCTTGCCGTCGACGAATTCCTCGAAGGGGTATCCGCAGATGTCCGGGATCGCCGCGAGCGGATGCGCATCAGGGTCGATCAGGAGGTCGTGCTCGTCGCCGCTGGCCGGCGCGTCCCTGTCACACTGATCGATATCAGCGGCGTCGGGGCAAGGCTCTCCCATGTCGATGGTCTGCGTATCGGCGACCGCGTGCATGTCGAACTGCATGATGGCCGCGTGGCTGCCGCGGAGGTCATCCGAACAGATGGTGCCTGCGCCATCCGATTCACCGACGAGAAGAGCATGGATCAAACGACCAGCATCGCTGCCTGAAGGATGGTGCCACCCGGCATTTCGCCCGCAGGATAACCAGCCCTCGGACCCTCAGGCGCCCTCCCGGTCACTGTTTTCAGATGTGAATGGCCGTGACAAGACCGGGAATCTCTTCGGCAAAGCGGATCCCCGACTTCCCAATCAGAGGCGCTCCTTCGGGGCGCCTCTTTTTTGTGTTCGTCACGAGATTTACGTGTGGATTTCTTTTCGGGCAATCTTTAATGCGCGGGTTCCATGGCTTAGGGTAACACCAGACATGCGATCCTTGCGCCGCCATCGAAACCGAAATCACCGAGCAGGGCGCAAGCTCGATGAAGGACATGGGCAAGGTCATCGGGGGTTTGCGGGGGAAATACGCGGGCCGGATGGATTTCGGGAAGGCGAGCGGGGTGGTGAAGGAGATGTTGTCGGGGTGATGGGGGGATTGTATCC
>PXAW01000222.1 GCA_003567055.1 Hyphomicrobiales bacterium | reverse complement strand
GCACCCGCGCGGCGATGCGCTGGAGATCGGCCTCCCCGCGCTCGGCATCGACGACGATATGGCCGAAGCGCTCGGCCAGCGTGACGAAATCGCCCTCCGGATCAATCACCGCCTGCTGCACCCAGGGCGCGCTCTGTTCGAGCAGCCGGCGCAGGAGATGCGACTTGCCCGAGCCGGAATTGCCCTGGACCAGCAGACGCGTGGCCAGAAGCTCTTCCAGATCCAGCGTGGCCGGGCTCTCGCCCGGACCCGTCACCCCCATATCCACACCGACCGTCATGCCCGCTCCCGCCGCATTGCACCGGCCCCGGTGATAGCACAGGCGCGGCGCGAGAGGAGGCCGTGCGGAACGCCCTCCACAGATTCGAGACGGCTGCGCGCGCTCAGGCGCGTCGAACCAGCGGGGGTTCTGCGGCGTTATCAAGGTGTGAACAATGAGGTTACCGAGGAGGTTCCCATGACCCAGAACGACAAGATGCACGATCGGCCCTGGAGCTACGAGGAAGTCCAGCATTTGCGGCAGATGGTCAATGAAGGCGTCACCGATTCGGTCATCAGCCTGAAGATGAAACGCTCCATCGCCGATATCCACGCCAAGCTCTCGGAACTCGGGCTCGTGGCCAAAACCGGGTGAGGTTCAAGACCGGGTAAGGTTATCCAAGTGAGGTGATCCAAGTGAGGTGATCCGGGCCGTGCGCCGGACCGCGCGGCAGGCCCGTCGGCGCGCCTGCCTGCGGGCGGATATACCCATGGCGAAGCAGCAAATGATGCGCTTAAATCGCGCGACGGAACTGCAAGGCGAAAAGACCATGGGCTATGTCGACAGCTGGTACGCGCGCACGCTCAGCGACGCGACGGACTATCCCGCGCTGGAGGGCGAGCGGGAGGCGTATGTCTGTATCATCGGCGCCGGCCTCGCCGGGCTGACGGCAGCGAGTGAACTGGCTCGCGCCGGCAAGCGCGTCATCGTGCTCGAGGCGGAACGTATCGGCTGGGGCGCGTCGGGGCGCAATGGCGGCTTCGTCTCGCCGGGCTACGCCGCCAGCCTCTCGCTGATCTCGCTCTATGCCGGCGCCGAGCGCGCGAAGGCGCTCTACCGGCTCTCGATCGAGGGGGCCGACATGGTGCGCGGAAACGTCGATGCGCTCGACGCCCGCGACGCCTGCAAGCCCGTCCACGGCAAGATCGGGGTGATGCGCCACCCTGCCCGCGACGCGCTGATGCAGCGCCGGGATCAACTTGCGCGCGATTTCGGCTACGAGGTCGCATACATGCCGCGCGATGACGTGCGCGCGGTCCTGCGCTCCGACAAGTACTTCGATGCGCTCCACGATCCGCAGGCCTTCCACTTCCACCCGCTGAACTATGCCCGGGCGCTGGCGCGCGACATCATCGCCCATGGTGGTGCCATCTTCGAGAACAGCGCGGTGATCGGCGCCGTGCTCGATGCGCCGGAGAAGCGCCTGCGTACGATCGGGGGCAGCGTGCGCGCACGCGATGTCGTCCTCGCCGGGGGCGGCTATACCACTGATCTCGTGCCGGAATTGCGCCGCGCCTATCTGCCGATCGCGACCTATGTGCTGCTCACCGAGCCGGCACTGGGGCGGATCGCGCAGGCCGTCACCAGCCCCTGCGCGATTTCCGACAACCGCCGCGCGAACGATTATTACCGCCTGGTGGATGACGGTCGGCGGCTGCTCTGGGGCGGGCGCATCACCACGCGCCGGGCCGAGCCGCGCGACCTCGCCGCGCTCCTGCGCAAGACCATGGTCTCGACCTATCCGCAATTGTCGGATCTGCGCGTCGAGATCGCCTGGTCGGGGCTGATGTCCTACGCGCGCCATCTGATGCCGCAGATCGGGCGGCTGCGCGAGGGGGTGTATTACTGCACCGCCTTCGGCGGCCATGGCCTCAACACCACCGCGATCGGCGGGCGCGTCGTCGCCGAGGCGATCACCGGCGAAAGCGACCGCATCCGCCTGTTCGAACCCTTCGGCCTCGCCTGGAACGGCGGCCCCTTCGGCACGGCGGCGGTGCAGCTGACCTACTGGACCTATCAGGCGCAGGATTGGTGGAAGGAACGCCGGGCGGCGTGAGGGGATAGAGGGGGCCGGGTTCGTATTCTCCCACCCTTTGAACCGGCTGCTCTGACGGGTGTTGGAGATCTTCGGTTTGCCGTAGCGGGCCCCTGGCGGTTGCAGTGATCAAGCCCAATCGCCGCATATCATGCGGTGATTAGGCTTCACAATCTCCGCATGGCTGCCGGCATCAGCGCCAGGCTGGCTACCTCCGGACCCGATTTTCACGGGCATCGGGATGTCATGACTGGCCTTCGTGCACCGGATTCGATTTTTCATGGGCAGCGCCGTCGTTCCCATGCACCCTGAGCATCATCGCCGGGTTTTTCGGCCTGCGCGGATCAGGGAGCGTATGCCAGATCCATCTGTATGCCATCATGGTCGCTCAAAGCGCGACCGGCGCCGGGATCGCGCGGGAGCCCCCCGGACATTCTGTCGCACTTTCGACATACTTTATCTGTGATTTACGAAAAACAGAAACACAATTTTAAATTCTAAGTGAGGCGTAAAGCAATGCAAGCGACAGACAAAATCAGCCAGGTCAGCATTCACTTCCCAATCAGGTTTTCGGCTGTGGCCGCTCTGGTGCTGGTCCTGCTTACCATCGCATTCTGGGCCGTTTCGGGCGATGCGATCGAAACACTGGTGTTTTTCGCCGTGGGCGCCGCTGCGGCCGCGCAGATCACCACGGCCTTCTTCACCGCACGCCTTCTCGGCTTCCAGATCTCGACCCGCGACGCGGAAATCGAGCGGGAACAGCGAGCCGATGCTCGTGAGGAGTTGCGCAAGCAGCGTGAAGAAGCCCATGACGCGTTTCTGTTGCGCCGTGAGGCGATCCGCTTCGGTGAACGCTGGAATCATCCGGAAATGCGGGAGGCACGCGCGACCCTCAGGAGCATTCTCGACAAAAACGGTGATGCTGGCGCACTCAACGCCTATCTCAATGAGAACAAGCTCGACGTGAATCACGTCCTCAACTTCATTGAGGAGATGGCGACATGCTGCCGCCATGGCCTCGTTGACGAGCCGCTCATGCGCAAGCAGTTCGACTACGTGGTGTGCAAGACGTGGCGATCTCTCTCAACCTGGATCGACGGAGAGCGCAAAGCGAGTGTCGACGCGATCTGGGAGGACATGGAATGGCTCTACGACCAGTGGAAGACACCTTGAAACCGGCTGGTACAACGGCTATCTTCGCTATCAAAGAATGCGGTTCATGAAAGGAACGATTATGTCCTGGAAATACACCCTCTGAGCACTCTTCCCTGATCCTGAACGTATACG
>PXAW01000190.1 GCA_003567055.1 Hyphomicrobiales bacterium | reverse complement strand
GAGTGCCGAATCGCGGGCGATCTCGGCGATGGTCTCGCCGCGATGCGGGTGACGCGGGGCGATGATGGTGATCAGCTTGGGATATTTGCGCGCCAGCGCCCGGTGGATCGCGACCACCATCTCCTCTTCGCCCGGATGGGTGCTGGCCGCGACCCAGACCGGGCGCCCGGCAATCATCCCCTGCAAGGCTTCGACGACCCGCGGATCCGCCGGCGGTGGCGGCGAATCGAATTTCAGATTACCCGCGACACCGACACGCGGCGCGCCCAGCCGCTGCAACCGCTCGGCATCGGGCTTCGCCTGGGCGAGGCAGAGCGAGAATCGCGACAAGAGCGCCTCGGCGAGGCGCGGCACGCGCGACCAGCGCTGAAACGAACGCTCGGAGAGCCGTCCGTTGATCAGGATCAGCGGCACATTCCGCTGCTCGAGGGCGAGGATGGCATTCGGCCAGATCTCCGATTCGGCGAAAAGCGCGATATCGGGCTGCCAGTGGGCGAGGAAGCGGCGCATGTAGCGCGGCACGTCGATGGGAACGAATTGATGGATGGCGCCGGGCGGCAGGCGCTTGGCGATGATCTCCGCAGAGGTGCGCGTACCGGAGGTGACGAGCACGGTCACGCCGCGCCGGGTCAGACGCTCGATCACGGGCAGGATCGCCATGGTCTCGCCGATACTCGCCCCGTGCAGCCAGGCCAGATGGCCCTCGGGCCGCTCCCGCCCGGCAAGGCCGCGCCGCTCGCGGATACGCTGCGGATCTTCCTTGCCCTTGCGCCGGCGCGAGAGCAGCACACCGGCTGCGGCGGGCTCGAGCGCGGCGAGGCCGTAATGATAAAGCCTCAGCAGCAACGGGAAACGGGGCGCGGAATGGGGCGGCATCACGGCATCCCCGCAGGGTGCTCTGACTTCGCGGCATCGCCCGCCGCGCGCAGATCCGCACCCGGATCGCGCGCACCCACGAGCGCGTAGGCGCGTTCATGCACGGCGTCGAGTTCACGCTCGACCAGGGCGCGCACAGCCTCGACACCCTCGGCATCAAGCTCGCGCGGCACCATGATCGGCTCGCCCAGCACCATCGCGCCGCGCCCGAACGGCAAACCGATCGAGGCCTTGTCCCAGCTGTCGAAATCCATACGGCGGCTGGTGACCACCGCCACCGGCACGATCGGCCGGCCCGAGAGGCGCGCGAGGGTGACGATCCCCTCACCGGCGCGGCGCGCGACCTTGGGCACATCCGCCGTCATCACCACCATCTCACCCGCTTCCAGCGCCTTGAGCATTCCTCGCAGCGCCTGCGCGCCACCTTTCTCGCGCAGCCTGCCGCGCCCGCGATCACCCGAGCCGCGTATCGCGCGCACGCCCAGATGTCGCAATGCGATGGCGTTGAGTTCGCCGTCGCCGGAGCGCGAGACGAGGCTCGCCGCGCGATCCTGCTTGCGTTTGGCAAAGTGGATCATGAAATGCTGGCCGTGCCACATCGCGGCGATGACGGGCATGTGCGGGCCGATGCGATCATAGGCGTCAGCCGGCTCGGTGACGAAACGGTTCGTACGCCGCACCAGCCCCAGATAGGCCGCGAGCAGAAACCCCGCCGCCTCCTGTACCGGGCGTGAGCGTCCGATCCGTTTCAGCAAAGACATCGTCGCCGCCGCTCCGCTCAGGGCTGCGGCGGATCGAGCAGGCGATGCAGATGCACGATGAAATAACGCATCTGCGCATTGTCGACAGTCGATTGCGCCTTCGCCTTCCACACGGCATAGGCACTGGCGTAATCGGGAAAGATGCCGACGATGTCGAGCTCTTCCAGATTGTGGAACTGCACCTCCTCGACGCCGGTCAGTTCACCGCCGAAGACGAGATGAAGCAGCTGTTTCTTGGTCGTCGTGACTTCGCTCATGGGTCGATCCACGCATTGCCGGGCCGGGCGGCCCGCGATTGAGTTCGCCGCGAGCGGTCAGACCGCGCGGCTCTGTTCAGCGGCCCCCGTCATGGCCTCAATCAGCCGCGGATGCAAGATCGCCGAAGCGGCAACCAACTCGCCATGGACGGGATTTTCCGCATTGTAGCGCGGATCGGTGCCGCTCATGTCGGAGACGCATCCGCCCGCCTCGCGCAGGATGAGATCGGCAGCGGCGAGATCCCAGTCCCGCGCATTGCGCGAGACCAGTGCCACATCGATATCACCCGCCGCGACACGCGCGAGCCGCAGCGCGAGCGAGGGGACCTTGGCCAGCGGCGTCATGCCGCCGACCCGCCGGATCATCGCATCGATCATGGGCTGCGGCCCGGATATGCCGGCCCGGCGCAGATCGGATGCGGATGACACGGTGATCGCGGCGCCGTTCGCACGCGCTCCCGCGCCAGCCTGCGCCTCGTACAGCGTGTCGAGCGCGGGCGCGTGCACCACGCCGAGAACGGGCGCATCATCGAGCAGCAGCGCGATGGCGACGGACCAGTCGCGATGGCCGGAGAGGAAGGCGCGGGTGCCGTCGATCGGATCGACGATCCAGACGAGGCGCGCACCCAGGCGCTGATCGTTATCCGCCGTCTCCTCCGAGAGCCAGGCGGCCTCGGGCAGAAGCTGCGAGAGCCGGATCTTGAGAAAGGCATCGACGGAGACGTCGGCCTCGGTGACGGGCGAGCCGCCATCCTTCGACCAGATCCGCGCGCTGGTCTTCTCGCCGGGCCGGAAATAGCCCTGTGCGATCACGCCGGCTTCCCGCGCAGCCTCGCGCAGGGGATCGGCGAGGGCAGCGATGCGGTATGCGGTATCGTCTGTCGAGAACACCATGCGAATCCGTAAGCCGAAGCCATAAAGCAAAAGCTTTAAGCTGATTCGGCTAAAAAAGGGTGATGAATGCGCCTGAAATCGCGCCGGGCACCCGGGTTACCCACATCTTCCTGTGCGCACGATGATCCGCGCGCCGATGCGGCTTGATTACCGGCAGATAGAGTGCCGCGTGCTGCGTTGCAAGATGCAGGGCCTTCGTGACCCGAAACCCATCTTCATGGGCTGGAAAGCCCCTGTTCCGGCAACACGGCCGCGCGGCACAATGCGCACAGACAGCCGACGACCGGGGAAAATCATGAAACGCGTCCTGCTCGCCCAGATCATGCATGAAACCAATACCTTCTCTATCCTGCCTACGGACGAGGAGGCCTATCGCCGGCGTTATCTGGTGAAGGGCGCGCCGATCCTGACGCAGTTCAAGGATACGGCGACGGAACTGGGCGGTTTCATCGATGCGGCGGCGGAATACGGCTGGGAGCCGGTTCCCGCGATCGCGGCCAATGCCACCCCCTCGGGCAAGGTCACGGGGCCGACCTGGGAGATGCTGAAGAGCGCGGTGCTCGACGCTGTTGGCG
>PXAW01000448.1 GCA_003567055.1 Hyphomicrobiales bacterium | reverse complement strand
GTCACCCCCGGCTCACCGGGATGATCAGCGCCAGCCCGGCGGCGAGGAGGGAGAGTGTTGCGGCGAAGGCGATGAAGACGATGAGGGCGAGCAGCAGATGCGGCCAGCCGGGGCGGGCGTGCTCGCCGGAACTGCGCCCCAGACGGGTCAGCGCCGTGCGGACGAGATCGTTGAGGCGCCCGCGTCCGCGCGTGCCCTGCGCGAGCACCACCATGAAAAAGGGCAGGGCGCTGATCGCCGTCGCCCAGAGATAGACCCCCGAGAGATTGCCCATATGGGCCGCGCCCGCGAGGGTCGGGGCGACGACCTGAAGGGCGATCAGGACATTGCCGCCGAACGAGCCGTAATATTCAGCCGCGAGATAATAGCTGATCGCATGCATGCCGAAGAAGAGAAAGCCGCGCGTGAACAGATCGGCGCCGAGCACGGCAGCCGTGCTGCGCCCGTCATTGCCGCGCGCGGCGAAGGCGCGGTAATTGGCAAAGCCGATCGCATTGATCACGAAGACGATCAGGAGCCCGCTCGCGATGATCTGACGCAGGAAGGCATTGAGCAGCATGGGATCGTCCATGAGGCCGGCGCGCAGGGCGGGGTAGGTCAGGATGTAGAACCCCGTCGCGAGAAGCAGGCCGATCACGCTCAGGACGAAGCTCTGCAGCGCAAAGCGAAGCCAGCCGGTCTGCGCGGAGAACAGCACGCTCAGCCAGCGCAGATGCGCGATCTGCTGCCCGCCCTGATCCGTTTGCCTCTCGCCCTCAGCCATACCCTGCCTTCTCCCTCGCGCCGACCGTATACCGCGCCATATCATGGCAAGCTAAGCCAGCTGGCGCGAATGGAAAGCCCCGATCACGAATCACCGGGCTGTGCATGTCCTTGCGATGCACGACATGATTGCAGATCTGCTGAATGTCGCCCCGATGTCGCGATGGTTAAGCCTCCTTAAAGGAAGCCCGGCTTATCCTTGCGGCAGCGTGTATATTCGACGGGAGCGTCTTCATGACCGCAGGCCAGTCAAGTGCGACCGGGGAAACCGCCATCGCGTCGGGATCCGACCGGCGCCGGTTCGCGCGTGTCAATGTCGCCCTCGACGGCCGCTACATGCTGGCCGATCGCAAGGATCACCCCTGCCGCAGTGTTTCGATCTCACCCGGCAATCTGACGCTGGACGCACCGATCATCGGCGCCATCGGCGAGCGCGTGGTGTGCCATCTGCCGCTGCTGGGGCGTCTGGAAGGGGAGATCGTGCGCCACGTGCCGGGCGGCTTCGCCATGTCGATGATCACCTCGCGCCGCCAGCGCCTGCATCTGGCCGACCAGCTCACCTGGCTGGCCAACCGCGATGCGCTCGGGCTGGGCGAAGCGCGGGCCGGCGAGCGGCTGGTGCCCTCGCGGCGCAGCGTGATCATTACGCTCGCCGACGGCAGGCGCCTGAAGGGGCGCGTCCTCGACCTCTCGCATACCGGCGCCGGCCTCGCGGTTCCCGAAAGCCTTGCACCGGGAACGCAGCTCAGAATCGGCAACACCCCGGCCACGGTGGCCCGTGCCACCTCCGAGGCGATCGGCGTGCATTTTCATGAAGCCATTCCCGCCGATGCCTTCAACGAGGACATTCGTCTGTAAGCGTTTCGCGCCATCCGGGTGTGAAGGATTGCGCAACTTCGCCGCTCCGCGCCGGTGATAGGTTCTTCCCCAACGGCATTGAGGCCGATTACAAACCGGCGCCGGCATGCCGGATGCGGGGAGGATTATCGCGATGGATCACGTGCAGCTGCGCCGCGCCCTGACGGGCATTTCCGGAATTCTGGTCACACCCTTCGATGCGGATGACGGGCTCGCCCCGCAGCTTCTCGCGCCGATCGTCGATCGCGCGGTGAATGCGGGCGTGCATATCCTCGTGGCCAACGGCAATACCGGCGAATTCTACGGGCTCACCATGGAGGAAGCCGAGCGCATGGTGCATGCGGCGGCTGAACATGTGGCGGGACGGGTGCCTCTGATCGGCGGCGTCGGGCGCTCCGTCAAGGATGCGCAGCGCCTTGCCAAAGCCTCGCGGGCGGCGGGCGCGCAGGCGATCATGGTGCACCAGCCGCCCGATCCCTTCGTCGCCCCGCGCGGCGTCGTCGCCTATGTCGAGGCGGTCGCCGAGGCAGCTGAGGGGCTGCCGCTGATGCTCTATCTGCGCAATGACGGGATCGGCAATGCCGCGATCGCGCAGCTTTGCGCCATTCCCGGCGTGATGGGCGTGAAATGGGCGACGCCCGCGCCCCTGCGCCTCGCCGAAGCCATGCGCGCCTGCGATCCGCAGATCGTCTGGGTCGGCGGGCTGGCCGAGGTCTGGGCCCCGCCGCTCTATGCGGTGGGCGCGCGCGGCTTCACCTCGGGGCTGATCAATGTCTGGCCCGAGCGCTCCGTCGCCATCCATGCGGCGCTGGAGGCGGGCGATTATCCGCGCGCCATGGAACTGATCGACGGCATGGCCGAGTTCGAGGCGATTCGCGCCGAGGGGATGAACGGCACCAACGTCACCGGCGTGAAGGCTGCCCTGCAGGTGCTCGGCCATGATTGCGGCCCCACGCGCCCGCCTTCCGCCTGGCCGTTGACGGAGCAGCAGCAGAAGCGGCTCGAAGCCATGATCGCGCAACGGGGCATCCGCTTCGATTGAAAACTCTCGTGCCGCTCTGGCCGGGCGGTGCGGATACCGGGAGACGACAGATATGAGCCTCAACGAGAGCACCCGCGAAAAGCTGTCCCATGTCAGCACCGCGACCCTGTGCACGGCCCTGTTCAAGCGCGGCCTGCGCAACCAGTTCATCCAGGACGTGCATCCGCTCGCGCCGAACCGGGAAGGGCCGAACATGGTCGGCCCGGCCTTCACCCTGCGCTACATGCCCGCGCGCGAGGATCTCAACCCGATCACCGCCTTCGAGGATCGCGCCCATCCCCAGCGCAAGGCGATCGAGGAATGCCCGGCCGGTTCGGTCTTCATGATCGACAGCCGCAAGGATGCGCGCGCGGCCTCGGCCGGCTCGATCCTGGTGACGCGGCTGATGGTGCGCGGCGTGGCCGGGATCGTCACCGATGGCGGGCTGCGCGATGCGCCGGAAATCGCCGATATGGCGATCCCCGCCTATCATAACCGCCCCTCGGCCCCCACCAATCTCACCCTGCATCAGGCGATCGACATCAACGTGCCGATCGGCTGCGGTGATGTCCCGGTCTTTCCCGGTGACATCGTGGTGGGTGACCGCGAGGGCGTCGTGGTGATCCCGGTTGGCATCGCCGACGAGATCGCCGACGAGGCCGTGGCGATGACGGCGTTCGAGGATTTCGTCACCGAGCAGGTCCGCGCCGGGCGCTCGATCCTCGGC
>PXAW01000400.1 GCA_003567055.1 Hyphomicrobiales bacterium | reverse complement strand
TCTCTTGCACGGAATCTATCTGGGCGGCGTCTTCTGGGCCGTCGCCGGCGGGCTGCCGGCGGGGATCGCGGCGCTGATCGTGGGCTTGCAGCCGCTCGCCACCGCCATGCTGGTCGGGCTGACCCTGGGCGAGAAGGTCTCGCCTTTGCGCTGGCTGGGCATCGCCGTGGGTTTCGCCGGCGCGCTCCTCGTGATCCTGCCGCGTCTGGGCGTGGAAGCGGGCCTGCCGCCGGGGGCGGTCGGGATCGTGCTCGTCTCGATGCTCTCGATCACGCTCGGCACGATCTGGCAGAAACGCACCGGCGGCGCGCAGGATGTGCGCACCAATACCGTCGTGCATTTCGTCGGCGCGGCGCTCGTCACACTGCCGGTCGCGCTGCTCATCGAGGAGAACCGGGTGCCGATGATTCCGGATGTGATCTTCGGGCTGGCCTGGTCGGTGCTGGTGATGTCGATCGGCGGGATCTTCCTGCTGCTGGCGCTGATCCGGCGCGGCGCCGTGGCCGGGGTTGCGGCACTGCTGTATCTGGTGCCGCCTTGCTCGGCCCTGATGGCCTGGCTGCTCTTCGGCGAGACGCTCGCCCCGGTGCAGATCGCCGGCATGGCGATCGCCGCGATCGGTGTCGCCATTGCGAGCCGCGCCCGCGCGTGATCGCGCCGCCCGGCACGCGACGAAGGGCGGTGTTTGCGTGCGCGGGGGCTTTGGCTATGATCTGCGCAAAGCGTCGTCAGGGCGCAAACGAACGGGCGTCCAACCCGTCATCAGGAAACGCGAGGAACCATGTTCGCCCTCAACGAGGACCAGATCGCCATCCGGGAGATGGCCGAGAGCTTTGCCGCCGAGCGGCTGGCGCCGGATGCGGTACGCTGGGACGAGGAGAAGCATTTCCCCGTCGACGTCATGCGCGAGGCCGCCGCACTCGGCATGGGCGGTGTCTATGTCAGCGAGGATGTCGGCGGATCGGGCCTCACCCGGCTCGACGCGGCGCTGATCTTCGAGGCGCTGGCCAGGGGCTGCCCCACGATCTCGGCCTATATCTCGATCCACAACATGTCCGCCTGGATGATCGACCGTTACGGCAATGACGACCAGCGCGGGCAATGGTTGCCCGGCCTGTGCAGCATGGATCTTCTGGCTTCCTACTGCCTCACCGAGCCGGGCGCAGGCTCCGATGCCGCCGCGCTCAAGACCCGCGCCGTGCGCGAGGGCGATCATTACATCGTCAACGGGGTGAAGCAGTTCATCTCCGGGGCCGGCACTTCCGATCTCTACGTCACCATGGTGCGCACCGGTGCCGAGGGCGCCGGCGGGATCTCGACGCTGGTCGTCGACAAGGACACGCCGGGCCTGAGCTTCGGCGCGGAAGAGAAGAAGATGGGCTGGAATGCCCAGCCGACCCGGCAGGTGATTTTCGAGGATGCGCGCGTCCCGATCGCCAACCGGCTGGGGGATGAGGGGATCGGCTTTCGCATCGCCATGGCCGGCCTTGATGGCGGACGGCTGAATATCGGGGCCTGCTCGCTCGGCGGCGCCCAGACCGCGCTCGCGCGCAGCCTCGACTACATGCGCGAGCGCCACGCTTTCGGGCGGGCCATCGCGCAGTTCCAGGCGCTGCAATTCACCCTGGCCGACATGGCGACCGAGCTGGAATCCGCCCGCACATTCCTCTGGCGCGCCGCCGCCGCCCTCGATGCGAAGGCGCCCGATGCCACGCGGCTCTGCGCCATGGCCAAGCGCATCGCCACCGATACCGGCTTCGACGTCGCCAACAAGGCGCTTCAGCTGCTTGGCGGCTACGGCTATCTCGCCGATTACGGGATCGAGAAGATCGTGCGCGATCTGCGCGTGCATCAGATTCTGGAAGGCACCAATGAAATCATGCGCCTGATCGTCGCGCGCGATCTGATCGGGCGCTGAGCCAGCACCAGAGAGCGCGTGCGCAAGATGCGCGCCGATGAGGGGAGAAGACCATGAGCCAGTTCTTCGATGCGCGCGAGACGCGCCGGGCCGCCGATCGCGAGGCCGAACTCTTCGCCCGTCTGCCGCAGGCCCTCGATGCAGCCATGCGGGCGCCGGCCTATGCGCGGCATCTGGGCGAGATCGATATCGACAGGGTCACCGACCGCGCGGCGCTGGCGCAACTGCCGATCCTGCGCAAGAGCGACCTGCCGGCGCTGCAGAAACAGGCCCTGCCCTTCGGGGGCCTGGTGCCGGCTTCGCCGGGCGCCTTCGGGCGCCTGTTCACCTCGCCCGGCCCGATCTACGAGCCCGAGGGGCGCGAGGACGATCCCTGGCGCGCCGCGCGCGGGCTGCATGCGATGGGGCTGCGCCCGGGCGATATCGTGCTCAACACCTTCTCCTACCATATGACGCCCGGCGGCTTCCTGATGGATTCCGGTGCGCGTGCGCTCGGCTGTGCCGTGATCCCCGCCGGCCCGGGCAATACGGAAGCGCAGCTCGATCTGATCGAGGCGTTCCGCCCCAATGTCTATGCCGGCACGCCGGATTTCCTGAAGATCCTGCTCGATGCCGCCGCCGAGAAGGGGCGCGACGTCTCCAGCATCAAGAAGGCCGGCGTTTCCGGCGCTGCCTTCCCGAAATCGCTGCAGGCTGCCTTCGCCGAGCGCGGGATCGTGGCGCATCAGGCCTATGCCACGGCGGATATCGGCTTCATCGCCTATGAGACCGGCACCCATGACGGGCTCGTCGTCAACGAGGACATCATTCTGGAGATCGTGCGCCCGGGCACCGGCGATCCGGTGACGCCCGGCGAAGTCGGCGAGATCGTGGTCACCACCCTCGACCAGCATCATCCCGTGATCCGCCTCGCGCTCGGCGATCTCACCGCGCAGATGGATGAGCCGAGCCCCTGCGGGCGCACCAATATCCGCATCCGCGGCTGGATGGGGCGCGCGGATCAAACGACCAAGATCAAGGGCATGTTCGTGCGCCCCGAGCAGATCGCCACTGTCCTCGCCGCGCATCCGCAAATCGCCAAGGCCCGCCTCGTCGTCACCCGCGAGGGCGAAAGCGACGCGATGACGCTGCAATGTGAAACCGAAAGCGGCGACGATGCGCTGGCGCAGGCAGTCGGCGCGAGCCTGCAGAGCATTCTCAAGCTGCGTGGCAAGGTCGATTTCACCGCCCCGGGCAGCCTGCCCAATGACGGCAAGGTGATCGCCGACGAGCGCAGCTACGACTGAGCCTCACGCCCCGACTTCGCGCAGGGCCTCGAGGAACACGTCGCCGTAGCGGGTGAGCTTGGCCTGGCCGACGCCGTGGCAGGCGGCGAGTTCGGTGCGGTCGCGCGGGCGCGTCAGGGCCATGTCGACGAGGGAGCGGTCGGTGAAGATGACATAAGCCGGCACTTCCTGCTCG
>PXAW01000622.1 GCA_003567055.1 Hyphomicrobiales bacterium | reverse complement strand
GTGGAGCGCTATGCCCGCGATGCGCGCATCACCCGGATCTATGAGGGCACCTCCGAGATCCAGCGCCTGATCATCGCCCGCGAGACGCTGAAGGCGGTGGCGTGAGGGATTGCCTGCAACGCACCGCGCAGCGAGAGGCCGCGCTCCCGGCATGCGCATTCAAGGCATGACCGCGCGGCCCGTGATCTTCTGCTTCTCCGGGCAGGGCGCGCAATACCGCCACATGGCGCGCGACCTGTTGACGGAGGACGGCGTCTTCCGCGCGTGGATGGAGGAGGGCGAGGCGCTCGTGCGTGAGCGGTTCGGGTTCTCGGTTCTGGCCGAGATCCATGATCCGGACATGCCCCCCGGCGCGCCGTTCGACCGGCTCGAGGCGACGCATCCGGCGCTGTTCATGGTGCAATACGCCGCCGCGAAGGCAATGATGGCGCGCGGGCTTCATCCCGATCTCATGCTCGGCGTGTCGCTCGGCGAATTCGTCGCCATGGCCTTGTCCGGTGTGATCGGCTTCGAGGAAGCGCTCACGCGCATCGCCCGGCAGCCCGCGCTCCTGCATGAGAGCTGCGCGCGGGGCGGGCTGATCTCGGTTCTCGCGGGGGATGGGCTATGGCACGACGACGCGTATCTCAGCGAGCATAGCCATCTCGCGGGGCGCGGCTCTGGACAGAATTGCGTGCTGGCGGCTGCGCACGAGGCCATTGACCCCGTCTGCGCCCATCTCGCGGCGCTGGGCGTGACAGCGGCTTCGCTGCCGGTGCCTTACGGATTTCATTCGCCGCTGATCGATCCGGCGGCGTCCGCCTGCCGGGCGATGTTTGCCGAGATTACCCCGCGCAGGGGCGCCATACCCTGCCTGTCGGCCTGTTTTGGCGACGTTCTCGACCCGAATGCGCCGGATCTGCTGTGGCGCATCGTGCGCGACCGGATGGATGTGGTGCGCGTCTGCTGCGCCGCTCAACTCGCCGAGGGGGCGGATTACGTCGATCTCTCGCCATCGGGCGCGCTGGCCGCGCTGATTCGCCAGAACACGGCGCCGGGCCCGGCCCGCCGCATCGCCATCACCCTCTCGCCGATGGGCGGCAATGCGGGGCGATTCGATGCCGTGGCCCGGCGATTCGGGCGATCGGGCTGAGCGGGCGGGTTACGCCATACCCAGCGCCTGCATGTAGAGCTCGAGCACCGCTTCCTGCTCCTGACGCTCGGAATGGTCCTGCTTGCGCAGCCGCACGATCTGGCGCACCGCCTTGGTGTCGAAGCCACGACCCTTGAGCTCGGCATAGACATCCTTGATGTCACTGGCAATGCCGGCCTTTTCCTCTTCGAGGCGCTCGATGCGCTCGACGAACTGACGCAGCTCGTCGGCGGCAACGCCGGAATCCGCAATATCCGCAGCCATGAAAACCATCCTCACCAAACGGGACGCCGCGCAGAAACGGCGCGGCGTCGAACACTGTCACGGCAGGGATTAGGCAATCCGCGCGCCCGTGTCCAGAGGGGCGCGGACGCGGCATGTGGATGGCTGTGCGGGCCGGTGCCTGCGCTCGATTGGATGGCTGCGCAGGCCGGGCGCCTGCGCTCAATGCGTCGGCTTGCCGGCTTCGAATGCGGCCTGCTGATCGGCGCTGGCGGGCGCCTGATGCTGCGCCTTCCAGTCCTCGTAGGGCATGCCATAGACGTATTCGCGGCTGTCATCCTTGCTGATGCCGAGATCGCGCTCGTCGGCGGCATCCTTGAGCCAGTTCGACAGGCAATTGCGGCAGAAGCCGGTGAGGTTCATCATGTCGATATTCTGGACGTCGGTGCGGTTGCGCAGATGGGAAACCAGCCTGCGAAAGGCAGCGGCTTCGAGCTCGATGCGGGTTTGTTCGTCGAGATTCTTCATCACTCACTCCTGATCGAAAACGGCGCAACGCCTGATCTTACCATCGGCGCTCCCCCCTGTGGCAACGATGGTGCCGCATGCGCGCGCATGCAAGAGCGACCGTCACCGAAAGGGAGGCGGCGGTTGCGGGCATGACTTTAGATTGCATTCGCTCTGATTGCTTTCTCTGTTAATTAAGAATTTAAAATTGTATCAAGCGTGCCGTAACCGGGTTGCATCAGGACTTTCCCCGAGCGACGCCATCGGCTAAAGCTAGCGCGCTTTCCAATTTCGTACAGTTCAAGAATCGCGGGTGAATCATGGCGGACAACACGGCGGAGACGGCATCGACCGGTATTCTCGCGGGCAAGCGCGGCCTCATCATGGGTGTGGCCAATAACCGGTCGATCGCCTGGGGGATCGCCCGTGCGGCGCGCCAGCAGGGCGCGGAGCTCGCCTTCACCTATCAGGGCGACGCCCTGAAGAAGCGCGTCGGCCCGCTGGCCGAGCAGCTCGACGCGATCCTCGTCGGCCATTGCGACGTCACGGACGGCGCGAGCATCGATGCGGTCTTCGCCGAGGTCGAGCGGGTCTGGGGCAAGCTCGATTTCATCGTCCACTGCATCGCCTTCTCGGACAAGGACGAGCTGACCGGGCGTTACCTCGAGACGAGCGAGGAGAATTTCAACCGGTCGCTCAACATCTCCTGCTATTCCTTCACCGCCGTGGCGCAGCGCGCGGAGAAGCTCATGCGCGACGGCGGCTCGATGCTGACGCTGACCTATTACGGTGCCGAAAAGTGGATGCCGCATTACAATGTGATGGGCGTTGCAAAGGCGGCTCTGGAGGCCTCGGTGCGCTATCTCGCCGCCGATCTCGGCCCCGACAATATCCGCGTCAACGCGATTTCCGCCGGCCCGATCAAGACGCTCGCAGCCTCGGGTATCGGCGATTTCCGCTACATCCTCAAATGGAACGAGTACAACGCACCCCTGCGTCGTACCGTCACGATCGAGGAAGTCGGCGAGACGGCGGCCTTCCTGCTCTCCGATCTCTCGCGCGGTGTCACGGGCGAAGTGCTCCATGTCGATGCGGGCTATCATGTCGTGGGCATGAAGAATCCGGAAGCGCCGGACATGTCCCTCGATCGGGATTGAGGCGCACCGCCCGGTCTTTAACCTTTGCGCAAACGAGTGTCGGATGTCAGCGACGATTTTCTTCATCCGCCACGGCGAGACGGACTGGAATGCCGAGGGGCGCCTTCAGGGCCAGCACGACATTCCGCTGAATGCGCGCGGCGTCGGGCAGGCGCAGAATGCAGGACGCATTCTGGCAAAGCTGGTGGCGCAGCCGGGGCATCTGCCCTGGCTGGTGAGCCCGCTGACGCGCACCCGCAACACCGCCGAGCATGCGCGCGGCTGCCTGCGTCTCGATCCGCGCGGCTACGAGACCGATGATCGCCTGATGGAGATCCGCTTCGGCGATTGGGAAGGCCTGACCTGGCCGGAGGTCACCGCCC
>PXAW01000003.1 GCA_003567055.1 Hyphomicrobiales bacterium | reverse complement strand
GGTGACTTTCGAAGGGTTCGACGTGTTCGCGGGTGAGTTTCGCGCGCACGATCAATGCATGCGGGCGCTCGCCGCCGAACACGTCGAACCCTTCGAAAGTCACCACGACCGGCGCCCGGGGGCGGATTTCGGCGAGTTCGGTATCGATCTCGTGCGCCACATGCCCGTCGACATCGCCGATGAAACGCAGTGTGAGATGGTAATTGTCCGGATCGATCCAGCGCGCACCCGGCAGGCCGGCGCGAAACAGCGCGAGGCGTTCGACGAGATCCGGGGGGATTTCGAAACCTGCGAACAAGCGTGGCATCGGCGCCTCCCGTCATTCCCCAGCGCGACCATTGTGGACGATCAGGCGACCGGCGCAAGGGGCGGGCTCGTGTTCTCCACGCCGCTTTGACCCGGATGCGTCGCCGGGCGCATTGTGCAGACGCCATGCAAACAATTTTTGCTATGTGTGCGTTTCAGTTCACTCTTATGAAACCCCTGCCGACATAACCTATCGTCACGCTCAGAACTGATGGATGATCGATGAGCCCTGCGGAAGCAATGATCGAAGAGGTGGACGACATCCTCGCCGGCACTGATCGCCGTCGGCGCATGGCGATGCTGCGTCAGATCACCAATCTCTTCGTCGACAATGCCCGCTGGCTCGACGAGACAGTGATCGCGACCTTCGACGAGGTGATGCTGCGGCTCGCCAAGGACGTCGATTTCCGCGTGCGCTATGCCGTCGCCGAACGCCTCGCCGACATCCCGCGCGCGCCGCTGAAAATGGTGCGCGAGCTCGCCTTCGACGACAATTACGAAGTCGCAACCCCGGTGCTCGGACGCTCCGAACAGCTCGGCGACGATGATCTGATCTTCGTGGTGGAGACCAAGAGCGCCATGCATGTGCTGGCGGTATCGCGCCGCAACAGCCTCTCGGAGCGCGTCACCGATTCCATCATCGCCCGCGACGAGGAGGACCCGATCCGCGCGCTCGCCGTGAACGAGGGTGCGCGCTTTTCCGATGACGGTTTCGCGCGGCTGATGGCGCGCTCGCAGGACGACCCCGAGATTCAGGATGCGCTCAACTATCGCGGCGAGCTGACCCCCGAGCAGGTCGAGAAACTCGCCGATTCCGTGCGCGACAAGGTCCGCCAGACGCTGGTCGACGAGCTCGGCGAGCGCATGGAGAAGGCGATAGATTCGGTGATCGCCGACATGCAGAAGAAATTCGTCCCCGATCGCGGGCGCGAATTCCTCGCCGCCGATCTCGACATGGCGCGCCAGTTCATCAAGGAGCGCGGCAAGGATCAGCCGGTCCAGGAGGCCGAGCTCGTCCAGTGGATCAAGCGCAACCGCATGGAGGACGTCATGGCCGCGATTGCCGACAAGGTCGGCATCGATCTCGGCAAGGTCGTGAATGCGTTCTATGCTCCGCGCTTCGATGCCATCCTCTTCATCGCCTCGGCAGCGGGTCTGACCTGGCCGAATTTCAAGACGCTGCTCGGCAAGCGCAGCGGGCGCCAGCCCTCGGTCGAGCTGCTCGAAGAAGCCTATAACGTCTTCCAGCGCCTCAAGCCCGAGACCGCGCGCCGGGTCGTGCATTATGCCGTTTCGCAGGCCAAGGCCGGCGCGGCGCAAAAGCGCAAGGCGAAGCCGCAGGCCGAGCCGGAAGTCGCAGCCTCCGGGAAGGATGCGTCGCCTGCTCTGAAAGCCGCGCCGACGGCGCAGCCGGCGGTCTCCGACGAAGCAGCCGCAGCCGGCGCACGCGGCAGCCTGGTCTCCCTCGCCGGTGCCATGCGCGACATGGTCACCCGGGTGGCTGGTCAGATGAACGGGACGCCGCGCCCGGTTTCGCAAGTGGCCCCCGCCGCCATCGCCGCCGCGACGGCAGTGGGGCAGGGGGAAGCGAAAGGCAAGGTCGTCGGCAAGGTTGTCGACAAGACTGCGGGCAAGACCGTCGGCAAGGCTTTGGGCAGGACTGTCGGCAAGACCTTGGGCAAGACTGTCGGCAAACCCGTCGACGGCAAATCCTTCCCGCGCAAGACGCCCGGAGGCAATGCCGCGAGCCCTGCGCCCCGGAAGGTGACCGGCAAACCGGTCAAGGGCCGCCCGGTGACGAGCGGCAAATCCTGATCCCCTTCAGCCCCTCAAGGCGCCGGATTGCAATATTGCAGATGGATCGCGTCGATACGCTCCTCCAGCTCCGGCGTGATCGTCACGTCGATCGAATCGATATTGGTCTTCAGCTGCTCCATCGTGGTCGCGCCGATGATGTTGCTGGTGACGAAGGGGCGGCTGGTGACGAAGGCGAGCGCCATCTGCGCCGGATCGAGCCCGTATTCGCGCGCGAGCGCGACATAGGCTTCATAGGCGGCCATGGCGGCGGGTTTCTCGTATCGCGAGAGCCGCTCGAAGAGCTGTTTGCGCGAACCCTCGGGCAGCGCGCCGCCGGAATATTTCCCCGTCAGATAGCCCTGCGCCAGCGGTGAATAGGCCAGCAGCCCGACATTCTCGCGCATTGCGAGTTCGGCGAGATTGACCTCGAAGGTGCGGTTGACCAGCGAATAGGCGTTCTGGATCGAGGCGATACGCGGCGCATCACCGTGCTCGGCATGGGCGAGATAGCGCATCGTGCCCCAGGCGGATTCGTTGGAGATGCCGACATGGCGCACCTTGCCGGCACGCACCAGCTCTGCCAGCACGTCGAGGGTGGATTCGATGCTGTGCTCCGGCTCGCGCACGTTGCGGAAGATCGTTGCATTGGAGCCGAAGGCGCTGACGGCGCGGTCGGGCCAGTGCACCTGATAGAGATCGATGTAATCGGTGCGCAGGCGTTTGAGGCTCTTGTCGACCGCTTCCAGAATCTGCGCGCGCGAGAGCTCCGCCGGCGCGCCGTCATCGCGAAACCAGGTGTTCTGCGAGCGCCCGATCACCTTGGTCGCGAGGATGACGTCGGCGCGGTTTTTCCGCTGCGCCATCCACGAGCCGATGATCTCCTCCGTCGCACCCTGCGTCTCGGGCTTGGGCGGAATCGGATAGAGTTCGGCGGCGTCGATGAAATTGATGCCGCGTTCGAAGGCGTAATCCATCTGCGCGTGGCCCTCGGCCTCGCTGTTCTGCTGGCCCCAGGTCATGCTGCCGAGGCAGATGGCGCTGACCTGGAGGCCGGTGCGGCCGAGGGGGCGGTATTGCATGCTCGGGTCCTCTGCGGATGCGTGGCGATTCGATTTGCGTGTGAGCATAAGGCGCGCGCGACAAACGGCAACGGCAAGAGCCGGTGGCGGCTTTCATCCCCCTTGCAAATCCACCGCTGCGGCGGCACAAGTCGCATCATGCTGCACGTCAATGATCTCACCTATCGCCTCGGCGAGCGCATCCTCCTCGACAACGCTTCCT
>PXAW01000537.1 GCA_003567055.1 Hyphomicrobiales bacterium | reverse complement strand
GGTTGATCATCTCGACACAGCCGATCTCGATCACCCGGTCGCCCGCCGCGTGGTCGGTGCCGGTGGTCTCCGTATCGAGGACGATCTCGCGCAGCATGCTCTCACTCCGGTTTCCGGTTCACCCGACTTGCGGTGACCCTTGCGCCCGCGCCCGACCGTGCCGGCCCGCGAGCGCACGCATGATATCGCGAACCTGGACCCGCGCGGCAGGGACGCCACGGCTCGTATCCACAATGAAATGCGCCCGCGCGCGCTTCTGCGCATCGGGCAATTGCCGCGCGAGGATCGTTTCGAAGCGCTCCGAGGTCATCCCGGCCCGACCCAGAACCCGTTCGCGCTGGACGGCTTCCGGCGCGCTGACCACGACGATGGCGTCGCAATGGCGCTCGCCCCCGGTCTCGAAGAGCAGCGGAATGTCGAGCACGGCGACGGGGGCGCGGGCATCGCGCGCCTGCGCGAGAAAGATGTCGCGCCGCGCCGCTACCAGCGGATGCACGATCGCCTCGAGCCGCTTCATCGCGGCATCGTCGCCGATCACCCGCTCGCCGAGCAGCGCCCGGTCGATGCGCCCGTCGCGCGCCGTGCCTGGAAAGGCCGCTTCCACCGGCGCCACGGCTTCCGCGCCATAAAGATCATGCACCGTGGCATCCGAATCATGGACCGGGCAGCCGGCTTCGCGGAAGAGTTCAGCCGTGGTGGATTTGCCCATGCCGATCGAACCGGTGAGGCCGAGCACGAAGGTCATCATCTTATCCTTTGCCGGCTACAATATCGGCCTCAACCAAGGCCCGCAGCGCCGGAGTCACCTCCGGGCGAATGCCGAACCAGCGTTCGAAACCGGGTACGGCCTGGTGCAGCAACATGCCGAGCCCGTCCACGCAGGCGAGGCCGCGCGCCCGCGCCATGGCGAGAAAAGGTGTTTCCAGAGGCACATAGACGATGTCGCTGACGATGGCGTCATCGCGGGCGCGTGTCAGGTCGAGGGGCAGGGGCGGCTGGCCCTTCATGCCGAGCGAGGTGGTGTTCACGATCAACCCGGCTTGCGGCAGGATTTCCGGAATGGCGTCGAAACCGTGGACGCTGAGCGCGGAATCACTCTTTCCATAGCCGGCAAAGATTTCTGCCAATGCCTCGGCCCGCCCGCGCGTGCGGTTGACGAGGCGGATCGGCGAAAGGCCGCGCTCTATCAGCCCGGCCACCACGGCCCGCGCCGCTCCCCCGGCCCCGAGCACCAGCGCCGATCCGGCCTGCGCGGCCCAGTCGGGTCCGCATTGGGCATCGAGATTGTCGAGATAGCCGGTGATATCGGTGTTGTCGCCCCACAATATACCACCCTCGCGCCACAGCGTATTCACCGCCCCGAGGCGTCTTGCCCGTTCCGTCGCAAGCGCCACGCCGGCAAAGGCGGCTTCCTTGTGGGGGATGGTGACGTTGCCGCCGACGAAGCCGTCTTCGTGGAAATGGGAGAGAAACGCCGCGAAATCATCCGGCGCCACATCCAGCTTCTCATACGACCCGGCGAGCCCGTAATGCGCGATCCAGTGATTGTGGATCAGCGGCGAGCGCGAATGCGCGATGGGATGGCCGACCACGAAGGCCTTGCGGGTCATCGTCTTCTCCTCATGCCGCGAGCCTCACAGTGCCAGACAGCCTTGATCGCGCAAAGCCGCGAGGAGCGGCATCAGCGGCAGGCCGAGAATGGTGGAATGAGCGCCGTCCACCTGCGTGAACAGATGGATTCCCGCCCCTTCGAGCTTGTAGCCGCCCACGCTCGTCAGCGCGTCCTCGCCTGCAAGCGCACAATAGGTCGCGATCTGCTCATGCGTGAGCGCGCGCATGGTGAGCGTGGCGCTGTCGACGAAGCTTGCGAGCGCCTCCCCGCCGCGCCACAGGCTCACCCCCGCATGCAGGCGATGGCTGCGCCCGGATAGTTGCGCGATCTGTTCATGCAGCGCCTGCATATCGGCGGGTTTGTGCAGGATGGTCTCGCCGAGCGCGAGGGTCTGGTCGGCACCGATGACGATGGCCTGCGGATCGCGATCGGCAAGCGCCTCCGACGCGGCCCGCGCCTTGGCCTGCGCGAGATGCAGCGCGAGCTGCGCCGGATTCGCGCCCTCCGCGCGCGCCTGCGCCTCGACGGCGCGCTCATCGATTGCGGCGGGACGGGCGATGCAGGACAATCCCGCCGATGCGAGGAGCGCCTTGCGCGTGGCACTCGCGGATGCCAGCACCAGCGGATGCGGATCGCGCCACAGGGGGCCAGGATCGCTCAATATCTGCCTCCTGCGGGGTCGTGCCCATTCGGCAGGCCCGGGCGCGGCGATGCCGGTGTCACCGTATCCATGCGCAGGGAATCGATCATCGCCGCGCGCACGGCCTTGCGTTCCGCGATCTGTGCGAGCAGCTGTTCGCGGGTCGATTTGTTGGAGCCGTAGGTGACGATCCCCACGAGGATCGCCGTCACCGCCACGACGAAGACGAGGCCATCGAAGCGCAGGATACCGAAAATGAAGGTGGCGAGCGCCGCCGCGCCGCCGATCATGCCGATGCGCGCGGCGATCATCACCTTGCGGCAATTCTCGGCGCGGTCAGCGAGATCGATGATCTCGTCTTCGATTTTCGCGATCCGGTCGCCGATCTCCGCCATGATCCGTTCCGCTGCATTCTCCCGGGCTCGCCACAGCGATACGCGTTTGCGCGCGCGGGTTCAATCGCCTTGCCAAATCCGACTCGACCGATCGCCGATCCGCTCAATGCCGGATGCGCGGGGCCGAGAGCCGCTCCCAGGGGCGTGCGCTCTCGAAGGCGCGGGCGGCGGCGAGGACGCGGGCATCGGCGAGCATCGGCCCGACGATCTGGAGACCGACCGGAAGCCCGGCCCCGGAGAGCCCGCAGGGCACGCTCGCGGCGGGCTGCAGGCTGAGATTGAATGGATAGGAATAGGGCGCCCAGTTGAGCCAGTCATCGCCGAAGCGCCCGTCCGGCGGGGTGTTGTGCCCGGCCTCGACGGCCGTGGTGGCGAGGCTTGGCGTCAGCAGCAGATCATAGCGGTCGTGATAGGCGCGCATGGCCGAGAACACCATATTGCGCGCGCTCGCCCCCATGATGAAATCCGCAGCCTTGATATCGCGGCCCTTCAGGGCGATGGCGAGCATGCCGGGATCGAGCTCCTCCCAGCGCGATTCGGGGATGGTGCGCACCACGGACCAGGCGCCGGCATACCAGAGCGTCTCGATCACGCCGATCGGCTCCTCGAAATCCGGATCGGCCTCCTCGACATGGGCGCCGAGTTCTTCGAAGACCTTCGCCGCCTTCGCCGTCATTTCCTCGACCTCGGGGTCGAGATTCTCGACATAGCCGAGACGCGGGCTCCAGCCGATGCGCAGGCCGCG
>PXAW01000373.1 GCA_003567055.1 Hyphomicrobiales bacterium | reverse complement strand
CATGATGTCGAGTGTATCCGGCCAGATATGCTCGGCGCTCGCCGCGACCCGCGCCATGGCATCGCCGTCTGCGCCGGCGCGCAGGATGCAGGCGGCTGCGCCGTCCCCGAACAGGGCGGAGGCGACGATGTCGGCCTTGTTCGGCGCCTGCGCGCGAAAGGCCAGCGTGCAGGTCTCGACGACGACGAGCAGCACATTCTCCCCCGGCGCTGCCTGCGCGAGGCGCGCGGCGAGGGCGAGCCCGCCCGCTCCCCCGGCACAGCCGAGGCCGAAGACCGGCACCCGCCGGACATCCGCGCGAAATCCCATGGCCGCGAGAGCCCGGGCCTCGAGTCCCGGCGTGGCGATCCCCGTGGAGGAGACGGTGACGATGGTATCGACCGCCTGCGCGGCGATCCCGGCATCGCGCAGGGCATCGCGTGCGACATCGATGAACAGGGCCGTCGCGCTCTCCAGATAGGCCCGGCCGCGATCGGCCCAGCCGCGCGGTGCGCGATACCAGTCGATCGGCATCACCGCGTAGCGATTGTCGATGGCGGCATTGATGAACACGGATTCGAGCCGCGCGAAACCGGGATAGCGCGGTGCCAGAATATCGCGGGCCATGGCCAGCGCATCGTCCTGGCTGAGGCGGTGCGGCGGCACCGCCGTGGCGAGGCCGAGGATCGCGGCATTGGAGGACACATCAGGCTCCTGTGCGGCGTCTCATCAACGCCGCTTGCGCTGATTGATACGTGCCAACGCGTGAAGGCGATCACCGGCACCGACCGATGCGCTCTTTTTGCAAGACGATACGGGATCAGCACGCCACTGCTTGCGCAAACGCCATCGGCGCGCCATTTACTCTATGTGAGGCAATCAGAGGGTATCAAAGCCGTATCATGATCCGCTACGCCCTCGTCTGTGATCAGGCGCATGACTTCGAGAGCTGGTTTCCCTCGGGCACTGCCTTCGAGGAACAGCGCGCGCGCGGCCTCGTCGATTGTCCCGTCTGTGGTTCGGGCAAGGTCGAGAAACGCATCATGGCGCCCTCGATCGCCCGGCGCGACCGTGCGGCTGAGGCCCTGCCCGCCCCCGCTTCCGGAGGGCAGCAAGAGTCCCCGCCACCCGCACCCTCCGCTGCCTCCGGGGCGCCCGCCGAGGGCGTCGCGCTTCTGGGCGAGCGCGAACAGGCTCTGCGTGCCATGATCCGCGAGATCCATGCGCATGTGACGCAGAATGCGGAAAATGTCGGCGAACGCTTCGTCACGGAGGCGCGGCGCATGCATTACGGCGAGGCGCAGGAGCGCCCGATCTATGGCGAGGCGAGCCCCGAGGAGGCGCGCGAGCTCATCGAGGAAGGCGTGCCCGTCCAGCCGCTGCCCGGCCTCCCCGACGACCGCAACTGAGCGCATTCAGGGCGCTGCGGCCAGATCGCGCGGCGCATCGGGAATGCGCCCGGCCAGAATATCGAGAAAGAGAGCCCGGATCCCGGTCGGATCGATGACCATATCCGGCGCATCGAGCGCGCCCGCCTCCCACCAGCGCACATCGAGAACCGGATCGCCCTCCGTCTCCTGCAGGCGCGACGTATCAATCCGGTCATGCGGCGCGCGCACGAGAAAATAGGTCTCGCGCACGAAACGCTTGCGGGCAAACAGCGTCTGCGGGCAGGCGCGCTGCGCCACGACGGGGCCGAGCGTCAGATCGACAAGCCCCGTCTCCTCGGCGAGTTCGCGCAGGCAGGTCTGCTGCGGCGTCTCCCCCGGCTCGCGACCGCCGCCGGGCGTATACCAGAAATCCCGCTTGCCGGGCCGGGCGGGATCGACATCGCGCGACGCTTCATAGCAGATCAGCAGAAGCCGGTCGGCGGGATCGATCAGGATGGCGCGGGCCGTCTCGCGCTCGGGCAGATCCGTCGGATTGATCCCCGGCGCGCTCACAGCAGATCGTCCAGGGCGCGCAGATCGACATTGGCGCCGCAGACCAGAACGCCGACGCGCTCACCTGGCTGCGGGCGATAGGCGCCGCTGATCAGCGCGGCAAGGGCCGCCGCACCGCCCGGCTCGGTGGCGATGCGCCAATCCAGCCAAAGCCGGCGCTGCGCCTCGGTGATCGCGTCATCGGTGACGAGCGCCACATGATCGATCGCCGCGCGGCAGATTTCATGAACGAGGGCCCCGGTATTGCGCGCGCCCAGCGAATCGGCTGCGACCGAATGCACCTCGACATCCACCGGCCCGCCGGCTGCGAGGGCGGAGTGCAGTGCGCATGAGCCCGCCGGCTCCACCGCAACCACCTTCACCCGCCCGCGCCAATAGGCGCCGATCCCGGAAACCAGCCCGCCCCCGCCGGCGGCGACGAGCACCGTATCGAGATCAGGCTGATCCTCCTCCCATTCGATGGCGACGGTGCCCTGCCCGGCGATGGTCTCGAATGCGTCATAGGCGTGGATCGAGAGCGCGCCGGTCTCGGCCATATAGGCCGCGCAGGCGATCGCGGCATCGGCGTAGCGCGGGCCGCCGATCACCACCTCGGCGCCGTGGCGGCGAATGGCATCGACCTTGGGCTTGCTCGCGATCTCGGGCACGAAGACGCGTGCGGGCACGCCCAGAGAGTGCGCCGCATAGGCCACCGCCGCACCGTGATTGCCGCCCGAAGCCGCCGCCACGCCGGCAGCGGGGATGTCCTTGCTCAAAAGCGTGTTGAAGGCGCCGCGCGGCTTGAAGGAGCCGGCATGCTGGAGGTATTCGAGCTTCAGCGAAACCGGTCCGTCATGACCGAAACCACCATGAGGGAGGTTCACCACCGGCGTGCGGCGGATGTGATCGCGGATGCGCGCATGGGCGGCGCGGATATCATCGGGGCTGACGGGCAGGCTCATGAAGCAGGTTCCGGATTGCTGCGGCGTGGCGGGGAAAGCGCGATCCCGTCTCTAGCATGACGTGCGCCCCGCGCCAGCGGCAATCCCTCACCCGGCGCGTGCCGCAATGCCCGCCCCGGCGCCGGCATCCGCATCGACTGCGTCGCGCAGAGCCCCTTCATCCACCGCCTCAACCGGCGCGCGAACCTTGAGTGCGCGCGTGCGCGCGCCCGGCTCCATGATCAGGATCACCGTTTCCTGACCCGGGCAGGCGGGATCGGTGCAGTTGATCTCATTGACCTTGATGACGGTATCGGGTGCCGGCGCGAGGATCGCGAAGGCGAGGGCGCGCACGCGCTCAATCTCGCCCCGGTCGATCCCGCCGGAGGGCATGACATTGCGCAGCAATCCGGCGAAGGCGCCCTTCATCATGCGGATATTCTCCTCGTCGCGCCGGCGAATCAGGTGACCCGCCGACGCGTTTTGATCATGCCGATGCGGCGGGCATGCGGCAAGCTCCGACGCCCGCCGCCCGATCAGTCATGGCTGTG
>PXAW01000595.1 GCA_003567055.1 Hyphomicrobiales bacterium | reverse complement strand
TCGCGGCATTCTCCAGCGCCTTGCGGGTGACGATGTCGCGCGGGCGGATGTTGCGGGCGATGAGCTCCATCACCATCTCGCCGGCGGTCATGCAGAACCGGTCACGCAGCTCGTAGGGCGCGGGCGCGCCGGCGGAATAAGGCAATGCCAGGCCGATCGCCTCGGAGACGGTCGCCATCGTATTGGCGGTAAACTGAGCACCGCAGGCACCGGCGGAGGGGCAGGCGACCTTCTCGAGCTCGGCCAGATCCTCGTCAGACATGTTGCCGACGGAATGGCGGCCCACCGCCTCGAACACGTCCTGCACCGTGACCGGCTGGCCACGGAAATTGCCGGGCAGGATCGAGCCGCCATAGATGAAGATCGAGGGCACGTTCAGCCGCACCATCGACATCATCATGCCGGGCAGCGACTTGTCGCAGCCGGCGAGACCGACGAGTGCATCGTAGCTGTGGCCGCGCATGGTCAGCTCGACCGAGTCGGCGATCCAGTCACGCGAGGGCAGCGACGAATACATGCCCTGGTGGCCCATGGCGATGCCGTCGGTGACGGTGATGGTGCAGAATTCGCGCGGCGTGCCGCCGGCATGGGCGACGCCGTGCTTCACGGCCTGGGCCTGGCGCATCAGCGCGATGTTGCACGGGGCGGCCTCGTTCCAGCAGGTGGCGACGCCGACGAAGGGCTGGTTGATCTGCTCTTCGGTCAGACCCATGGCGTAGTAGTAAGAGCGGTGCGGCGCGCGCGCCGGCCCCTGCGTTACGTGACGGCTCGGCAGTTTGCTCTTGTCGTATGTGCGCTCGCTCATCGCCTTCCTCTGCTCCCTGGATGTGGTTTTTATCCTTCGCCTTCATAAAGAAAGCGTTTGAGGGATACCACGTCCAAGCCATACCCGTGCCGTCACGCCCGCTCGGGGATCTGCGCCCGGAATAACCTTCGGGAAAACCGAAGCCGCGCCGCGAATGCAGCGCAAGCACTTGATTTCCAACGTTTTTATTTGAGAGAGAAAATGGCTTCGCTTTATGGCGCAATCGGGGCGGAGCGATTGCATGAAGATGGCTTCATGAGGATGAATCCAAGGTGTGGCGCACGCGCCACAGATTCAGCGCCCCCCGTCACCCGTCTCGCGCGCGCCGTTACCGCGACAGCGCTGCGAGCAGTAGCGCACGCTTTCCCAGTCACGCGCCCATTTGCGACGCCAGCTGAAGGGACGCCCGCAGGCGGCGCAGATCTTTTGCGGCAGATCGCCCTTGCGGCGCATTTTCATGATGTCGGCTCGCGCATTGCGCCGAAATCGAGTGCGAGCTGATCGCCAGCGCTTTTGCCGCCGCGTTTGCGCGCTCCCTCACGCATTGCCGGCAGGCCGCTCTTGCGGCTGCCGTGTTTCTCCTGGATCTGCGTCGCGCCGTCGCCGAAACCGCGCCCGCGCCGCACCGCCCAGACCTTGTCGCGGGCGTGGCGCGCAGCTTCGAGATGATCGATGATCGGCGCGGGATAGGCGCGCTCGAGCACCCGCCCCGCCCCCTCCCAGCGCCACGGCTCATGGATGAAGCGATCCGGCACGGCAGCGAGTTCGGGCAGCCATTGCCGGATGAAGCGCCCCTGCGGATCCTGGTCATGGCCCTGCTTGACCGGATTGTAGATGCGGATCGTGTTGATCCCGGTCGTGCCCGATTGCATCTGCACCTGCGGCCAGTGAATGCCGGGCTCGTAATCGGTAAACAGCCGCGCGAGATGCAGGCCGGGCGCGCGCCAGTCGAGCCAAAGATGATAGCTCGCCACCGCCATCAGCATGGCGCGCATGCGGAAATTCATCCATCCGGTGGCGATCAGCGCGCGCATGCAGGCATCGACGAAGGGCAGCCCGGTCTCGCCACGTTCCCAGGCACCGAGCCGCTCACGATCGGGCATGGCCGGGCGTAGCCCCGCATAGGCGCGATGCAGATGCCGCGTCTCGATCAGCGGTTCGGATTCGAGCTTCTGCATGAAATGACAGCGCCAGCTCAGTCGCGACGCGAAGGAGGAGATCGCCCCGCGCCAGCGTTTGTCCTCCTGATGTGCCGGGCGCTTCACCGCCGCCGCCTGCACGGCCTCGCGCATCGACAATGTGCCCAGCGCGAGATGCGGCGATATCCGCGAACACGCCTCGAAAGCCGTCACCGGGCTTGCCATCCCCGCGCGATAGGGCGCGCCGCGCTCTTCGAGAAAACCCGTCAGCCGCTCCAGCGCCGCTGCCCGCCCCCCGGGCTGACGCTGCGGGCACGGATCCGGGGCGAGGCCGAGATCGGCGGGTGCGGGGAGCGCTCCCGGATCGAGCCCGGCCAGCGCCGGAAGCGCCGATGGCGGCGCGATGAGCGGTTTCCGCATGAAGGCGTCACGGCGGCGCGCCCAGCCGTTGCGGTCGGCGAGACGGCGGATCACGCCGCTCTGGGGCTGTTCGTGAAAGGCAATGCCCCGTTCGCGACACCATGCGGCGACGGCCTTGTCGCGGGCATAGGTCCAGGCATTGCCGGTTTCCTCGTGGGCATGGATCGCGGCGATGCCATGGCTTTGCGCGATATCGGCCAGGATCGCACAGGCATCGCCCACGCGTATCACGAGCGGCTGCCCGAGCCGGGCGAGATCTCGGCGCAGCGCATCCAGCGTCTCGGTCAGAAACGCGTAATGGCGCGCCGCATGATCCGGCTCACGCCACATTTCCGGTTCGACGATAAACAGCGGCAGCACCGCTTCCCCGCGCTCTCTCGCAATGCGCGCGGCACCGGCCAGCGGCGCGTGATCGGTCACACGCAGATCCCGCTTGAACCAGACTACATGCAGTTTGCCGCGCGCCAATCCCCGCTCCTCTGGATTTGCCCGTTCATCGACCGGTCTACGCGCAGCCGCCCGGCGAGGATCATTGGTCACGAGCCCGTGAGGATGCAGGTAAGCGTCTTCCGCAGCATTGCCAGAACGCCGCCGACGCGCCACATCTTGTCATCAGTTTGCATGACGCTAGGGCATCCCGGTGCAAATGCACGGTTTCCAAAGTGAATGCGGGTGCTCGTCGCTATCGCTCGGGAGAAACGAATGCTGATCAGAAACAAACGCAGCTGGGAAATCCCGGAGAGCCAGGCGACACCGGAACACGTCTTCTGGAACCGGCGCCGCTTCCTCAAGGGCGCCGCCGGCGGTCTCGGCCTCGCCGCCCTGCCCGGCCTCGCCGCCTGCAGCGACAATGCTGTTGCCCGCGAGGACGATCCCACCAGCGATCTCTATCCCGCTCCGCGCGATGAAAGCTTCACCCTGGATCGCGCGATTACCGACGAGAGCGTTGCCTCGAATTACAACAATTTCTACGAATTCGGCTCCTCCAAGCGCGTCGCGGCGGCAGCGCGGGCCCTCGAAATCCGGCCCTG
>PXAW01000437.1 GCA_003567055.1 Hyphomicrobiales bacterium | reverse complement strand
AGATTTCAAGGTCACCGTCACCGGCGGCATGAACCGCCCGCCCTTCGAGCGCACGCAGGAGGTCGCGCAGATCTTCGCGCTCGCGCAGGAGATCGGCAACGAGATCGGCCTCGACGTGCAGGAATGCCCGCGCACCGGCGGCGGTTCCGACGGCAATTTCACCGCCATCTTCGGCGTCCCCACCCTTGACGGCCTCGGCATCGACGGCGACGGCGCCCACACCCTCCAGGAATACGCCCTGATCTCCTCGATCGCCCCACGCGCCAAGCTGATCGCTTCCTTCCTCGAACGCATCGGCTGACGCACCGGCACTGACGACCATTTGCACGAGCGGCGCGCGTGACGCTGCCGTGATGCTGCTCGGCAATCCCCTGCACCATCATGCCAGCGCCGGCGAGGCCGGTCTTCCCGCAAGGGAGACCCGCATCCGTGCTGCCGGCGCATCCGAACCGAGAAGGCGCTGGCGGGATTTCACGCGTGTTCATTCCCGGCAAAGATCAGGGTTGCACCGATCTGGCTCAGGGGTGATCTGGCGGAGGTAGAGAGACCCTTTTTCGGTTGTGCAAGATTCAGCTCAAAGGCTTGCGTTTCCTGCGTTTTTCGACACAAACGTGTGTGGTTTTGCCATGGCCGATCAAAAGTATCTCCAGAAGCATCGCAATTCCTGGTATGTCGTCATTGAGGCTCCCAAGCACCTCCGCAGTGTTCTCGGAAAGCCCCGTTTTCTCCGATCGTTGCGAACCGATAGCCTGTCGCAAGCGCAGGAGCGGAAGCATCGATATGTCGCCGAGTTCAAAGCCCTGATTGCCGAAGCGGAGCGAACGAAGGTCGACCCGGGGCACCGGCTGATGTTCCGGGCGCGTGAGCTCCGTACCGAGCTTGAGCGAGCTGATGATACGCCTGTTCTCGGGCCAGAAGGCAAGCCGGTTCCACGCAGCGAGCTCGTCAAGGTGCTCATCATTGACGAGGCTTCCCAGATCAGGGATTTCGACGGCGAGCTCAAAGCCGATCAATTCTACGCGGCGCTTTGGGCGACGACGACCTCGTTTGCGATGCGTTCGATCGCTGGACCCGAGAGCGCGACGGATGCACCGAGGGAACGGAGTTTCAAAGGCGCTCTGTCCTCAATGATTTCCTGCATTGGGCAGGACCGCGCACGACCGTTCGGCTGATTCAGCTGCCTCAATTCATCAAAGCCAAATGAGATCTGCGGCTGCCAGATGAATCGTCAGGGCCCGGCGGATGTCATTCGGAGGGACCAGGGTGGGCCGTGCGTAGAAGTGCAAATGCGCTCCACTCAGCGCCAGAATCGACGCGATGATGAGGCCCGCTCCCTGGTCGGTCGCCGCGAGATCCCAAGACGTCCCTCCGGTATTGCCCTGAAATGTATCAGGCGACGAGCAAGGTCCCATGCATCAGCGCCGACATGCTTTATCCGGCGTGGAAAGAGCCAGGGGAAGAAGCTGAAGAGCCCGGGCCCGTTACGCCGGACGATTGACCAGACCCAGAACAGGCCAAGCAGCACACCTGTTGCCAGTCCAACGCGATCATGTGTCCAAAGCAGGGTGATTCCGAAGCTGTACTGCCTCGGATCGAAGAACAGCGAGGTCGCGAGTTGATGTATGACGGCGAGGGCGAGCAAGACGTGCAGGATTGTCGTGATGCGGGCGCTCGTCATGAATTCGCGGGTCTCGTGTCTTGCCGAGGCGGCGATGCAGTCCAGGCACTGAAAATGCCCTGACGTATTTGGAATCATCAGCGGCTTTCGTACCCTTGGGCCTTCAGGGCATCGGCTGGCCTCTCTCGGACTTTCTTTTCGCAATGGCCGCAAGTCATGGTGTGGAGATTGAAGTTCTGTATGCGAGGCTCCTTGTCAGACGGTGAGAAGCACAGATCCTGCCCCTGTGCGGGTTCCAATGATGGGAAGGTCAAGCATCCGACGGCTATGAATCATGCTCGGCGGCACCATGTTTGCGGGCAGCCGGTTCAATCCGACTTCGCCGTTCGTCATCCGCCCGCAGGCGGGTATGGGAAAAGCTCAGAGCGAGACTGAAGGCTGCCAGCATCGGAAACATCAATGCCGCGGGCCACAGGCCGTAACCAAGTCCCAGACCAAGAAGGCCGTGGCCTGCGAGCAGGAAGAAGCCCGTCGTCATGGCGGCCCAGGCGATGACGGCGAAGGCGAGCCCCTTCGTCCAGAAAAGTCGGCCGGGAAGGTGCTCATGCAGCCGGGCATAGAGGAAGCCCCAGATCATCGCGCCGGTCAGATAGGGCAGAATGCTCCCGAGGCTGTCGCCGGTCCAGCCGCCCAGAAGACGTTGAAAATCCTCATAGGGCCGAAATCCCGGCAAGATAGCGAAGGCATCCTTCACCAGCATCAGGATGCTGTGCACGGTCAATCCCACGAGCCCGGCAGCCATCGTTGTCGCCAGCGAAAGCAACAGGCGAATCGACCGATCCGGATTGCTCCGCGTCATGATTGCTCCACCCCGAGCTTCGCACGTTTGAGCAGAAGCGAATTGCCGATCACCGAGAGCGAGCTCGCGGTCATGGCGATGACGCCGATCATCGGATGCAGCAGGCCCAGAGCGGCAACGGGAATGGCCGCGAGGTTGTAGAACCAGGCCCAGAACAGGTTCTGGACGATCTTGCGGAACGTCGCTTTCGACAGCCGGATCGCCTCGACGACCTTGGTCAGCTCGCCGGTCACGAGCGTCACGTCGGCAGCCTCGATCGCCACATCCGCGCCCGCGCCGATGGCGATGCCGATATTGGCCTGCTTGAGTGCCGGCGCGTCGTTGATCCCGTCTCCGACCATGGCGACGTGATCGCCGTGCTCGCGTTGCAGTTCCCGGATCGCCTCGACCTTGCCCTCGGGCAAAACGCCCGCCTTCACCTCGTCGAGCCCGACCTGTCTGGCGACGTGGCGGGCGGTGCGCTCGTTGTCACCCGTCACCATGACGACATGGATCCCGAGCTCATGCATCTTTGCAATCGCGGCTTTCGAATCCTCCTTGATCGTATCGGCCACGGCGACGAGACCGGCGGCTTCCTCGCCGATGGCGACGAGCATCGCGGTCTTGCCTTCGGTTTCGAGTTCTGCAAGCCGCGCGTCGAGATCGCCGAGCGATATCCCGGCCTCTTCGAGCAAGTGCCGGCTGCCGACCCGCACGGTCTTGCCGTCGAGATCCCCTTGTACGCCGCGTGCGGTGAGTGCCTTGAACTGCGTGACCTCGGGCACGTCGATTTCCCGGTTGCGGGCTCCGGTGACGACGACGTTGCTGGGGAAAGGGGCTTTCCCCGAGACGCATCCCTTGAGTCTGGGCATGCTGGGCATGCACGGCACGGCCTATGCCAACAAGGCTATGGTGGAATGTGATTTGGTGATGTCGATTGGTTCT
>PXAW01000239.1 GCA_003567055.1 Hyphomicrobiales bacterium | reverse complement strand
GGCGGGCCCGCACCCCTATCCCGCCATGGTGCGCGATTTCCAGGCGGTGATCGGCACCGAGGCGAAGGCGCAGATGTTCGAAGCCGAGGGGCGCCTGCCCGATTCGCTGATCGCGGCGATCGGTGGCGGTTCCAACGCGATCGGCCTGTTCCACCCCTTCCTCGATGATGCTTCCGTCGAGATCTACGGCGTCGAGGCGGCGGGCCACGGGGTGGAGAGCGGCGAGCATGCCGCCTCGCTGTCCGGCGGCAAGCCGGGCGTGCTGCACGGCAACCGCACCTATCTCCTGATGAACGATGACGGCCAGATCACCGATGCCCATTCGATCTCTGCGGGTCTCGATTATCCCGGCATCGGCCCGGAACATTCCTGGCTGCACGAATCGGGGCGGGTGAAATACATCTCCGCCACCGACAGGGAGGCGCTGGACGCGTTCCAGCTGATGTCGAAGCTGGAGGGCATCATCCCCGCGCTCGAACCCTCCCACGCCATCGCCCGGGCTGCGGATATCGCCATCGACAAGCCGCAGGACCACCTGATGATCATCAATCTGTGCGGGCGCGGCGACAAGGACATCTTCACCGTAGCCGAACATCTGCAGGGCGGGTTGTGATAGAATGCGGGGGCCATGATGACTGACGAGACAGCCAATCTGATCCTGGAACAATTGCGGATGATCCGTTCGGAGATCCGCGATCTCGATACGCGGCTGATCAATGTGGATGAACGGCTCGAATCGCTGGAGACGAATGCCCAGGGCCTGAGTTACATCGTCACTACCGCGATCGGCTCCATCGCGCTCGAAACCAAGCAGCTCAAGGAGCGCGTCGACGCGCTCGAAACAGGTTCCTGAATCCATGACCTCCCGCATCGAAAACCGTTTCGCGCAATGCCGCGCCGAGGGGCGCGCGGCGCTCGTGACCTATGTCATGGGCGGCGATCCCGATCCCGAAACCTCGCTCGCGGTGATGCGGGCCCTGCCGAAGGCGGGGGCCGACATCGTCGAATTCGGCATGCCCTTCACCGATCCCATGGCCGACGGGCCGGCGATCCAGGCGGCGGGCCTGCGGGCGCTGAAAGCCGGGCAAAATACGGTGAAGACGCTCGAACTCGTGCGCCGCTTCCGCGAGGAGGATAGCGAGACCCCGGTCATCCTGATGGGCTATTTCAACCCGGTCGAGCAATATGGCGTGCCGCGCTTCATCGATGATGCGAAGGCGGC
The DNA here is from genome assembly GCA_003567055.1 of Hyphomicrobiales bacterium. GTDB lineage: Bacteria > Pseudomonadota > Alphaproteobacteria > Rhizobiales > Beijerinckiaceae > Saliniramus. The sequence goes on along the minus strand of PXAW01000239.1, from coordinate 2,180 downwards.
GGGCGTCGACGGGCTGATCATCGTCGATCTGCCGCCGGAAGAAGACGACCAGCTCTGCATCCCCGCACTCGAAGCCGGGCTCGCCTTCATCCGCCTGGCCACCCCGACCACCGACGACAAGCGCCTCCCGGCGGTGCTCAAACATACCGGCGGCTTCGTCTATTACGTCTCGATCACCGGCATTACCGGCGCGGCGACGCCCGATTTCGACAAGGTGTCCGGCGCGGTCGGGCGCATCAAGCGCCATACCGATCTGCCGGTCGTGGTCGGTTTCGGCGTCAAGAACGGCGATCATGCCGAATCGATCGCGCGCGGGGCCGACGGCGTCGTGGTGGGCTCCGCCCTGATCGCGGCACTCGAGGCGACCTATGACGCGCAGGGCCGCGCCACGGCGCAGAGCATCCCCGCCGTCGAGGCGCTGGTGCGCGATCTCGCCGCCGGCGTGCGTCGCGCAGCCCGCCAGCCGGCGTGAAGCGGGCCCTTCAGGTCGCGATGAATTTCATCTTGTGGGCGCGGTAGTGATCGATGATCGCCGCCGCCGTCTCCTCGATGGAGCGACGCGTCACATCGATCATCGGCCAGCGATTGCGTGTGAAAAGGCGTTTTGAAAACGCGATCTCCTCGGCCACCGCCGCGCGGTCGGTATAATCGGTCTTCTCGGAGGCATGCAGGCTCAGGATCCGGTTCTCGCGGATCTGGACGATGCGCTCGGGCGAGGCGATCAGCCCGATCATCAGCGGCTTCTTCGCAGCCTCGACATGGGGCGGCAGGGGAATGCCCGGCACCAGCGGGATATTCGCGGTCTTGAGCCCGCGATTGGCGAGATAGATCGCCGTCGGCGTCTTCGAGGTGCGGCTGACGCCGAAGAGCAGCACATCCGCCTCCTCGATATCGTCGGGCAATTGCCCGTCATCATGCATCAGCGTGAAGTTCATCGCATCGATACGCTTGAAATAATCCGCATTCAGCATGTGCTGCGCGCCGGGCCGCGCCGTCGAATCGGCGCCGAGATAGGCCTTGAACAGGCTGTGCACGGGCGAGAGCACCGCCAGGCAGGGCGAGCCCGTATCGCGGCAGGCCGCTTCCAGCCGTTCCGAGAGCTCGCTCTCCACCAGCGTATACAGCACGATGCCCGGCGCCGCCTCGATCTCGGAGATGACACGGTCGAGCTGCTGCGGCGAGCGCACCAGCGGATAGACATGCTCGATCGCGGAAACGCCTTCATATTGTGCCGTCGCGGCACGGGCGACCGTGATCAGGGTCTCGCCGGTCGAATCGGATACGAGATGAAGATGAAAGAAGCTGCGTCCCATATGTCGCCCCACACTATCGACCGGTCCGTCGTGATCGACGCCGCATGCCGAATCTGCCCTGCTCATGCATTCCACGACCCGGCTTTTCCCGCAAGCATCCTGGCTCCTGTGGATGGATTCGGAGAGCGCGACCCTGTCCGCGACAAGCCTGCTGGACTCGGGGATAGCCATCAACAATCGCGATTCCGTGGACGCTGGAATCACCGCTCAGGTGGGAATCGGGCGAGTCGTGATTCGTTCCCCTGCGAAACACGATCGCCAGGCACTCGTTAACGTCTTGTTAAGGAATGCTTTCGTTAAGGATTCGTTAACGATTGCAGGCTGCCGACTTCCTCCACAGGCCGACAGCATCCAGCTGTGGACAGGCTGTGGACGATCTTGTGCGGGCAGAGTCAGGCCCCCAAGAAAAAAACGATAAAGATTCTGGATTCAAAAATGTTTTTTTGATTCGGGTCCAAGGCGTTGATCACATCGCCCACGGGTCTTATCGAAGAGCCACAGGGTGCATGAGAGACAGCGCATCACGAGGGAGTGACGGCCTTGACCGAGACGAAGCAAAGCCGGGCGATCATGCAGGTTCTCGCTGGCGAGGCCGTTTGGCCACCGCCGATCTGGGTGATGCGCCAGGCGGGGCGCTACCTGCCGGAATACCGTGCCAAGCGCGCCGAGGCCGGCGGCTTCCTCGACATGTGCTACAATCCGGATTTCGCCGTCGAAGTGCCCCTCCAGCCGATCCGGCGCTATGGCTTCGATGCCGCGATCATGTTTTCCGACATTCTCGTCGTGCCCCATGCGCTCGGCCAGAATGTCTGGTTCGCCGAGGGTGAGGGGCCTCGTCTCGATCCGGTGACGACGCTCGAGGATCTC
>PXAW01000523.1 GCA_003567055.1 Hyphomicrobiales bacterium | reverse complement strand
TGCGCCCGAATTGCGAATTGTGTGACAAGGATCTGCCGCCGCAATCGACCGAGGCGCGCATCTGCACCTATGAATGCACCTACTGCGCCGATTGCGTCGATAACGTGCTGCATAATGTCTGCCCGACTTGCGGAGGCGGCTTCGTGCCACGCCCGATTCGCCCGATGAAGGCCTGGCGCGCCGACAGGAAGCTCGGCCTGCAATACCATCCCGCTTCCACCAGACGAGTTCACAGCAAGTTCAGTTGCGAGGATATCAAGGCCCATGTGGAGCGGATCAGGCACATCCCGCCGCAGGACCGTTGAGGCGCCGATGCGCGGCGCGCGCGATCACGATTCGTCTGGCACCGGCAATGTGCGCTCGACCACGTGTTCGAGATCGGCATTCTCCGCCGTCAACGTCATGCGCAGGCGCAACTCGCCGCCCTTGACCGCGCCGTCGCGCACGAGACGTTCGATCTCGCGCTGGGAGGTGACGCCCACTTCCTTGAGAAACTTGCGCATTTCCATGTTGAAACGGTCTTCGTCCATGATCTTTCCTCCCGTTGGCGTCAGCGACGCGCGTAGATGTCTTCGTAGCGGATGATGTCGTCCTCACCCAGATAGGCGCCGGTCTGCACCTCGATCAGAACCATCGGCAGCTTGCCGGGATTCTCCAGACGGTGCACGGAGCCCAGCGGAATATAGACCGACTCGTTCTCCCCGAGGAGGCTTTCCTGCCCGTCGATGCTGACGCGGGCGGTGCCGGCCACGACGATCCAGTGTTCGGAGCGGTGCATGTGGCTCTGGAGCGACAGCGCGCCGCCGGGATGCACGACGATGCGCTTGACCTGGAAGCGGTCGCCGACGGCGAGGCTCTCGAACCAGCCCCAGGGGCGATGATCGCGGGGAAAGGCCGTCGCCTGCGCCACCTCGCGCGCCTTGAGGGTGGCAACCGCCTCCCTGACCTCCTGCGCCCTGTCCTTGCGTGCGACCAGCACCGCATCCTTCATCGCCACCGCGACGATGTTGTCGAGCCCGATCCCGACGAGCTCCAGCTCGTCCGATTCGGAGCGCAGCAGGGTGTCGCGGCAATCCTGCGCGAGGGCATGGCCGGAGACGACGTTGCCCTGCCCGTCCGGCCCGCTTTCCTGCCAGACCGCCTCCCAGCCGCCGAGATCCGACCAATGCGCCTGAAGCGGCACGGCGGCGAGATTCTCCGCCTTTTCCATGATGGCGTAATCGATCGAGATGTCGCGCGCCTGCGCCCAGGGCTCCGCCGCCAGACGCGTGAAGCCGAGATCGGCCTGCGCCTGCGCCACGGCTTCACTCACCGGGGCGGCCAGATCGGGGGCATGGCGTGCGAAAGCATCGATCAGCGCCTTGACCGAGAACAGAAATATCCCGGCATTCCAGAGATAACGCCCCTCTGCGAGCATCTGCGCCGCGCGCGCCGCATCGGGTTTCTCGACGAAGCCGGCGAGCGGCTGGGGTGTGATCGCCCGGGGATCGGCATCGGGCGCGAGCGCGAGATAGCCGTAGCCGGTTTCCGGGCGCGTCGGCGTCACGCCGAAGGTGACGAGCGTCCCCGCCTGCGCCGCCGGTATCGCGGCGGTGACGCTCGCGCGGAAGGCCGGCGTGTCGGGAATCACGTGATCGGACGGGGCGACGAGCATCAGCGCATCGGGATCGCTCTCGCGCAGCCACAACGCGGCGGCGAGGATGGCGGGCGCGGTGTTGCGCGGTTGCGGTTCGATCAGGGTCGCGCGGGCAACTTGCTCGACGGCGGCGAGCTGCTCGGTGACGATGAAGCGGAAATCCTCCCCCGTTATCGTCAGCGGAGCTGCGAAACCGGCCTCGGCCATGCGCCGCACGGTGCCCTGAAACAGGCTCTCGCGCCCGAGCAATTGCGCAAACTGCTTGGGATAGCTCTTGCGGGATAGCGGCCACAGACGCGTGCCCGCGCCGCCGCACAGGATGACCGGGTAGATCGTGCTTGCTTCGTCCATCGCACCTTTTCCGCAGCCGGAGCCTGCGCGTTGCTGATGCGCGCGCGGATCCGGTCGAGTGCCGGGGTGACCGGCGGATATGCGGGAGGTTGCCGAATTACGCGCATACGGCAAGGGGCGGCGGCGAAAAAACTGTCGTTGCGGCGTGATGCTCAGCGCACGAATTCGCCGTCAAGCTCGTCCTCGATATGAGTACGGATGATCGCCTCGAAGCTCTCATCAGCCGTGAAACCGAGCGCCAGCGCGCGCTTTGGCGAGAAGCCGCGCGCCCAGTTCGCGACGATGGAGCGGATCATCTCGTCGGGCTCGCGACGGATGCGCGCGACGACGTTCTCGCCGGCGATCCTGCGCAATGCCTCGATCTGCTCGCCGACGGTGGCGCGCACGCCCGGCATGTTGAGATTGCGGCGCGGGCCGATCTTCTCGCTGTCGAGCGTCGCGGCATGCATCATGAAGCCGATGGCCGAGCGCGGCGAGGCGTGCCAGTGCGTCACGCTCTCATCCACCGGCAGCACCGCCTCGTGGCCGGCGAGCGGCTCGCGGATGATGTTGGAGAAGAAGCCCGATGCCGCCTTGTTGGGCTTGCCGGGGCGCACGCAGATCGTGGGCAGGCGGATGCCGATGCCGGTGAAGATGCCCTTGCGGGTGTAATCGGTCAAAAGCAACTCGCCGATGACCTTCTGTGTGCCGTAGCTCGTCAGCGGCGCCTGCAGGAATTCGTCGTCGATCAGATCGGGCAGCGGCGCGCCGAAGGCGGCGACGGAGGAGGCGTAGACGATGCGCGGATGATAGGGCGCGCCATCGCTCGAGAGCGCGCGTACCGCATCGAACAGACGCCGCGTCCCGTCGAGATTGATGGCGTAACCCTTGTCGAAATCGGTCTCCGCCTCGCCGGAGACGATCGCGGCGAGGTGGAAGATCAGATCGGGCTTGCCGGAAACCAGCCGCGCCGGCACGGCGGGATCGGCGAAATCGGCGGCGATGCTCTCCACCGTGAACGGCGCGAAGGAGGGGGCCTGCGGCGCGACGATGTCGTGAAGCGTGGCTCCGCTGATCTCGACGCCGCCGATGCGCCCGTCTTCGGCGAGGCGTTCCACGAGTTTACGACCGATCATTCCGGCGGCGCCGGTCACGAGAACATGCATGCATTCCTCCCCTTGGTCGCCGCCGCCATGCGGGGCGCTTGATATTGTCGGGCCATGATGCCCGCGCGGGCGGGCAGGTAAAGGCCCTTTCGTGCAAGGCGGCACGGGCACACGCGTCGCGGCCTCAGCTCTCGAAGGCGAAGGGCGAGACGCCGCGCGTGGTCTCGTCCACGGAGAGCCGGCGCAGGATCGGCGGCGCGGCGCGCTGGGCGCAGTTCTGCCGCTCGCAGAGCCGGCAATTCACGCCGATCGGCGTCGGCTCGCGCAGCTTCC
>PXAW01000238.1 GCA_003567055.1 Hyphomicrobiales bacterium | reverse complement strand
CAGCCATGGACACGCATCAGAAACTGGGCACAGGCGAAGGTCACCACGACGATGGCGACGACGAGAAGCACGATGCTGACCGGATAGGCCGCCACCGCAGCCAGGGCCTCCGGCGTGATCCCCGCTCCCATCACCACACCGGCCAGAACCATGGCCGCATCGACCAGCGGACGCGGCAATCGTGCGTGCGACCCGGTCAGGCCCCAGGCGATTGCACCGATCACGGCCCCCGACAGCCAGGCCGCAGGAATGCCCGCGAGATGGAACAGCCAGCCGAACAGACCAGCCAGCGCAATCTGGCCGATGGTCGGCGCGATCCGGGAAAGAACGGGAGATGTCACAATTCTGCGGCGCCTTGCGATCGATCAATGTGAGCCGCATCACATGCGGTAAAAAGGAGCCCACGGCGGAACGCTTCGAGGCGACAGACCGCCGTGAGCGCCCGGCGTGATCTCGGGGGAGTCGCGTCGGGCGTTCTACTTATCCCGCGTTCGTGATCAAAAGAAAAGACCGCTTCGCGAGAAGCGGTCCAGTCGGTGTGTCGATCAGAGGGGTCAGCTGGAAGAAAAACGCGATGTCACGCCGCGTGCGAACCGGTGAGTCGGCACAGCTGGCAGACGCTGGGAATCACCACACAATCCTGACGTTCATAGGCGATCGTCCCCGCCCGACGCAGGGCCGAGAAGGCCCGGCTCACGGTCTCGATGGTCAGGCCGAGGTAATCGGCGATCTCCTGGCGCGTCATGGCGAGATCGACGCGCGTCTCGTCGCATCCTGCAATCGGGCCGGCGCAGGCATGGCCGCCGCGTCCCGGCACCAGGCGCATGATGAAGGTGGCGACGCGCTCCTGCGCGGATTTGCGTCCGAGCAGCAGGGCGTGATCGTGCAGGGCACACATCTGAGCCCGCAACCGTGTGAAGATGCGATCACGCAGGTCGGGATCGGCATCGACACGGCGCTTCTCGTAAATCGCGATCCGTGCCTTGGTCAGCGTCTCCGCACCCACGTCCGAAACGCCGTTGGGCGAGAGGCCGAACACGTCCCCGACACCCAGGACCTCGATGATCTGACGCCGCCCGTCGGGCAGCAGCTTGAACAGCAGGACGCCGCCTTCGACCACCTCGTAGACCGAGCTCGTGGCATCACCCTCATCGACGATCAGGGAGCGCGGCGGATAGGAGGCGACGCGCAGATCGGGAAAGCGCGGCGCGGCTTCGTCGGCCTCGAAGGAAATCTTCCAGCCGGCATCGAACTTGGCATTGCTGAAATTGCCGGGGCCGGCATCGTGGCGGGTATAAATCGCATCCATGGCGTCGTCCTCGAAATCGCCCGGGGGAACGGAGCGTTTGATATGGTGGATGGTTAGGCCCGCCCCGCCGGCGACGCATCGGTGTTTGCCCTTAAGGACTGCTCCCATGGGGAAAGCACGGAGGTTGCGAGAATTGAAAAATATCTCGTGAAATCAGCAGGTTGAATGATAAGCGTGGCTTTTGAGGAGATAATCCGTCGCGCTTGATCCAGCGCAAATTCCGCCAATCACAGCAGCGAGGAGATCGCTTCGGGCGCAAGCGGTTTGCGCAGCAACTGCAGATTTTGAGGCAGGCAGCGCATCATCAGATCGATATCGATTCGCGGACGCCCGGTAATCGCTACGACACGCGGCGGTTCCGGCAGTTCATTGAGCCAGCGAATCACATCGACACCGCCGATTCCGGGCAGGCCGAGATCGACGAAGACGAGATCGCCGCCACGCGGCGAGCAGCCGTTCATGAAAGCTTCGCCGTCGGCATAAGCAAGCACCGGATGGCCCTGGCCGCTGACGAGTTCGATCAGGGCGTCCCGGACGCCGTAATCATCCTCGACGATATGTATGCGCACTTCGGCCTCACAGTCGGTTCTAGGGGGGAACCACAAGATGACCGCAACATTTGCGCGAAATCACTTCGGGTCAATAAGGGCTTATCCGCAGGGTGACGCAAAGTCCTTTTGTTTCAATGCATGCATAGGCAGTTATCCGGGGGTCCGCCGCCGTCGCAGCGCGGTCTTGCGCTGGGGTAGAAGGTCCTCACGGCCCCGTCGCGGGTCACCAGGACGGCAAGGGCCTCGGCCATCGCCGCGTCGCCCTCGCCAAGTGGCGTGAGGCACATCGCCTCGCCGGGCCGGTGGCGCTTCTTCGCCTCGAAGGCCCGGGTGACCGTCACGAGCAGGGCGACCGCATCCAGCCGCGTCGAGAAGCTCTTCGGGCAGGCCTCCCCGCCATCCTCACCATCGGGACGCTGCCAGGCGATGCCGAGGCTGACGAGCGGCGGCGCGATGGTCTCGACCGGGCAGGATGCGCGGGCGATCCAGCCCGCGCGCTCCGCCTGGAGGATGCGTCCCTTGTAATGGAGGCCGCCGAGACGCTCGGGGCCGGGCTCCCCGCAGAAGATGTGGGTAAACCCGCCTGCCCCGAACCAGACCTGCGTCAGTGCTTCGGCGAAGGCCGCCGGATCATGATGCTCCCGCCCCCGGATGCGCGAGCCGAGAGCCGCACGGATCGACTGCGCCTCCCCCGCCAGCGAGGAATCCTCGAACAGGGCGCGGAAGCCGTCAGGCTGCGGACGCGACCCCCAGGGCCCGCACAGGGCGAGCACCGCCTCGTCGAAGGGCCCGAGTTGCGGCTCGGGCACGAGCGTGCCGAAGATCGCCCCCGCCTGCGACGCGGCGCGTGGGTCACCGGATCGCACGCGCACATCCGCGATGAAGCGCCCGCAATCACGTGCGATCCACAGCGCCCGTTCAGACAGATCCGGCACCCGGATGCGCAGATGGCGCCCGCCGGGACGGTTCAGGCCTTCGGCGGCGTAGACCGCCCCCTTCGGCAATCGGTAGACGGGCGCTTGTGCATCGCCGCGCAGGCGCGGGCGGGCCTCGCAGCTTCGTTCGATCACGAAATCGCCCTCACGCGCAACGAAGGCCTGCGCCGGGTCGCCCGCAAGACATGCGAAGAGCAAAGCTGACTGGAGCGCAAGGAGCAGCGCAAGCCGGCTCATCCGATCAGGATCCGCGTTCGCGGCCCGATCCGCGCGAGAAGCTTGCGCAAGGCTGTCTCATCGAGCGCGATGCAGCCGTCAGTCGGCGTCAGGCCGGGGCGGGCGTGATGCAGGAAGATGGCGCTGCCATGCCCGGGCAGCGGCTTGCGCGGCTGCGGCGCGGATTTCACCTGACGGTCCGCAACGCGCTTGCCGGCGACCACGCGGTCGGAACAGCGGGCGCCTGAGGTCGCGGCTTTCTTCATGGGAACCCTTCCGGCGCACCAGGGCCGGCACGAGATGAAACGACGGGAGCGCCAAGAGGCCCCCGCCGGATCGGTCGTCGTCAGGCCGCAACTGCCTTGGGCTGCACTTCGGCCATGTAATCTTCCATCAGCGTGCGGGTGATGTTGCCCGGCTGATAGATATGCGGCCCGATCTCGGAGACGGGGGGGACTTCCGCCGCCGTGCCGGTGATGAAGCACTCGTTGAAGCTGTCGAGTTCGTCCGGCATGATCCGGCGCTCGATCACCTCGAAACCGCGACGCCTGGCGAGATCGATCACCGTGCGGCGGGTAATGCCGTCGAGGAAGCAATCGGCTGTCGGCGTGTGGATCGCCCCGTCGCGCGTGAAGAACACGTTCGCGCCGGTGCATTCGGCCACGCGGCCCTGCCAGTCGAGCATGAGCGCATCGGCGTAGCCCTTGCGCTCCGCGGCATGCTTGGAGATCGTGCAGATCATGTAGAGACCCGCCGCCTTGGAATGGCACGGCGCCGTCATCGGATCCGGGCGGCGGTAATCCGCGATATCGAGCCGGATGCCCTTGAGGCGTTCGGCGGGGTCGAAATAGCTCGGCCATTCCCATGCGGCGATGGCGAGGTGGATGGTGTTCTTCTGCGCCGAGACGCCCATCATCTCCGAACCGCGCCACGCGACGGGGCGCACATAGGCATCGACGAGCCCGTTCTGCGCGATGACGAGGCGCTTGGCGGCATCGATTTCGGCGGCGCTGTAAGGGATCTGGAAATCCAGCACCTCAGCCGAACGCAGCAAACGCTCGGAATGCTCCAGCGACTTGAATATCTCGCCGCCATAGGCACGCTCTCCCTCGAATACGGACGAGCCGTAATGCAGGCCGTGCGACAATACATGCAGCTTGGCCTCTGCCCACGGTGTCAGTTCACCGTCGAACCAGATCCAGCCGTCCTGCTGATCGAAGGAGATAGGCGACATCGAAACACACTCCCTGGAATGGCTACTGCGCATGCACGCGAGAACCGTTCTCCTAAGGCCCTTCGTGACACGCGATTGCGACAATCGGCTCATTTACGTTCGATCATTTCGCCGATTGCGCTTGACGGGTAACAATCCTCTTGGGATATGTCAATAAGGCTGACATAACCGGATGAGAGATTTTTTCGTGTCGATACGCTCTTCCCAACCTGCCGTTCTCGCAGCCGTGAGCGACGAACTCCGCGCCGAGGAGCCGCCGGGGCGCGACATTCCCGCCTATGACCTCATCGAGCTGTTCTTTTTCGCCTATCGGGATTTCGTTTCCGGGCCCGACCGGATTCTGGCGGAATACGGCTTCGGACGGGCGCATCACCGGGTGCTGCACTTCGTCTCGCGCCAGCCCGGGCTGACGATCGCGGAATTGCTGGACATCCTCAAGATCACCAAGCAGAGTCTCAACCGCGTGCTCAAGGAGCTGGTCGAGAAGGATTTCATCGTCAGCCGGATGGGCACGACGGATCGCCGCCAGCGCCTCCTTTTCGCCACGCAAGCGGGCGAGGAGCTGGCATTGCGGCTGGCCGATCTGCAGACCGGGCGGATCATGCGGGCGCTGGAGACGGTGCCGGCGGAGGAACGCGAGGCGATGCGTGGTTTCGTCAAGGATTACCTGACTGCAATGGTCGATCCGCAGGAGCGCGCGCGCGTCGCGCAACTCGCGGCGACGCCTGCGCAGCGGCGCGGATCGGGCGAGGAGCGCTGATGCCCGCAAGCCGGATCGAATTGCCCGATGACGCACCGCATATCCTGGTGGTCGATGACGACCGCCGCCTGCGCGATCTTCTGGGCAAGTTCCTCACGGAAAACGGTTTTCGCGTCACCGCTGCGGCCAGCGCCGCAGAAGCGCGCGGCATGAGCGAGCACCTCGTCTTCGACGCCCTCGTCCTCGACGTGATGATGCCCGGCGAGAACGGCTTCGATTTCGCTCGTTGGCTGCGCACCCGTTCCCAGGTGCCGATCCTGATGCTTACCGCCCGCGCGGATTCGCAGGACCGCGTAACCGGGCTCGAGATCGGCGCCGACGATTATCTGCCCAAGCCCTTCGAGCCGCGCGAACTGGTTCTGCGCCTCGGCAACATCATGCGCCGCGCCGGTTCCGGCAACGGCGAAGGCGTAACGCTGCCGGAGACGATCCGCTTCGGCGCCTTCGTCTATCGCTTCGATCGCGGTGAGCTGCGCCGGGGCGAGGAGCTCATCCGCCTGACCGAGCGGGAGCGGGAAATGCTGAACCTGCTCGGGCGCCGGCTGGGCGGGCATGTGCATCGCGAAGAGCTTGCCGGCGCGGGCGGTGCCGCCAATGAGCGCACCGTCGACGTGCAGATCAACCGCCTGCGCCGCAAGATCGAGAGCGACCCGGCCAATCCCGTGTTTCTCCAGACGGTGCGCGGGATCGGATATCGGCTTATCGTGGAGTGATGCGCCTCATTCGCACCCGGACCAATCGCCTGCCACGCCTGCGCCTCCCCGCCGGTCGCTTCATTGCGGCTCGCCGCGTCTTCGCCCCGCTCGGCCTGATCTACGGCGCCATCGCGCGCCGGGTCGGGGCCGCCATGCCCAAGGGATTGTTCGCGCGCGCGCTGATCATCATCATCGCGCCGATCGTGCTGCTGCAATCCTTCATCGCCTATACCTTCATGGAACGGCACTGGCAGACCGTGACGATGCGGCTCTCCTCCGCCGTGACCGCCGATATCGCCGCCCTGATCGACATCTACGAAACCTTCCCTCAGGATGCCCAAGCCAGCGAACTCATCCGCATCGCCGATCAGAGGCTGGGGCTCGACGTCGAGATCCTGCGCGATACCGAGCTTCCGCCGCCGGGGCCGAAGCCCTTCTTCTCCATCCTCGATCAGGCGCTCTCCGGCGAGATCGCCCGTCAGGTCGAGCGGCCGTTCTGGATCGATACGGTGGGGCGCTCCGATCTGATCGAGATCCGCATTCGGCTCGATGACGGGATCATGCGGGTGATCACGGAGCGCTCGCAGGCCTATGCCTCGAATTCCCACATCTTCCTGCTCTGGATGGGTGGCACGTCGCTCGTGCTGATGGGCATCGCCATCATCTTCCTGCGCAACCAGATCCGCCCGATCCTGCGCCTCGCCGAGGCGGCGGAGAGTTTCGGCAAGGGGCGCGAAATCGAGTTCCGCCCGCGTGGTGCGCGCGAGGTGCGCCAGGCCGGCCACGCCTTCATCGAGATGAAGCGGCGCATCGAGCGCGCCATCGACCAGCGCACCACGATGCTCAACGGCGTCAGCCACGATCTGCGCACCATCCTCACCCGTTTCAAGCTCTCGCTTGCCCTGCTGGAACCGAGCGATGACGTGCGCGATCTCGAGCGCGATGTCGACGAGATGAGCCGCATGCTCGAGGGCTACCTCGCTTTCGCGCGCGGCGATTCCGGCGAGCAGGCCGTGCCGACGGATCTGCGCGACCTGCTCGGCGAAATCAGCGCCGATGCCGAGCGTCAGGGGCACCCCACCCGGTTGCGCGTCGATGGCGACCCGCAGGTGGTCGTGCGGCCCGACGCGTTCCGACGCCTCGTCTTCAACCTCGTCTCGAATGCCGCGCGCCACGGCGAGACCATCGCGATCAGCGCCAACCATGAAAGCCGCTGGCTGGTCATGCATGTCGATGACGACGGGCCGGGTATCCCGCAGGACCAGCGGGACGAGGTCTTCAAGCCCTTCGTACGGCTCGATGAAGCACGCAATCAGGACGAGAGCGGCTCGGGGCTCGGCCTCGCCATCGCCCGCGACATCGCGCGCTCGCATGGTGGCGATATCAGCCTCGACGACAGCCCGCTGGGCGGCCTGCGCGCCAGCCTGCGCATCCCCGCCTGATCAGCGTGTCGCGGCGGTGATGCCGCCATCGACGACGATCTCGGTGCCGGTGATGTAACGCGCCTCGTCGGATGCCAGAAAGAGCGCCGCATGGGCGACGTCGAAAGAATCACCCATCCGGCCCATCGGCACCTGTTTCGCACGCGTCGCGGCGAACCCTTCATAATCACCGCCCGCATATTTCTCGGCGAGCCGGCGCACCAGCGGCGTGTCCATCAGGCCGGGCACGACGCAATTGAGGCGGATGCCGCGATCGGCGTAGATCACGGCGGTGGTCTTGGTCATCTGGATCAGCGCCGCCTTGGCTGCGGCATAGGCCACCTGCGGCTTGCCGATATAGCGCAAACCCGCGATCGAGGAGACGTTGACGACGGCGCCGCCGCCTTGCTCTTCCATCATCGGCAAAGCGTGCTTGCAGGTCAGGAAGGCGCTGGTGAGGTTGACGTCCATCTGCTCGTCCCAGACCTCGTGCGTCAGCTCCACCGGCCCGCCCGGCTCCGAGCGACCGACATTGTTGACGAGGATGTCGAGCCGGCCGAAATCACGCGCGATCAGCTTGAACAGAGCCGCCACGGAGGCCTCGTCGGTGACGTCGCAGGCATGGCCGGTGAAGGACCCGCCCTCCTCCGCGATCAGCCGCCCCGTCTCCTCCAGCGCCGCCGGGTCGCGGTCGATCCCGATGATGCGGGCGCCCTGGCGGGCGAAGATGGTGGCAATCGCCTTGCCGTTACCGAATCCGGGCCCGCTCGATCCCGCCCCCGTGACCAGCGCGATCCTGTCCGTCAGCTTCAGCATCGTCTCTCTCCCCGCCCTGCCAGGGCGCCACGAAAATCCGGGCGAACCTTACGTCGTGCCTGCCGGACTGACCATGCGGGCTTTTTCGATCCGAACCGGCGCGAACACACATGATGTTTCCCCTCGCAACGGTTCGTGCCGGCTGAACCATGATCGGCATTTGCAAACGGCGCGGCTTCTGCAAAAAAGAGGCATGCGTCGCATCACCATCATCGAGCCGGTTTCGCGCTTCGCCGTCTGGTCCCGCCGGATGGCGCTGTTGTCGCTGGCCTCGACGGGGCTCGCGCTCTATCTCACCCGCGCGCGCCATGTCGAACTCGATGCCGGTATGGCGGCGATCCTTGCCGGGCTCGTCATCGCGGCCATCGCCCTGTGTCTCGCCCTCGCCGCCTTCTCGCGGATCTGGTATCTCGGGCGACGGGGGCTCGGATCGGCGGTGACGGGTTTCGTGCTTGCGCTGCTGCTGCTCGCGCTGACGCTCTATATCGCCGGATTGCGTCTTTATGCTCCGCAGTCGCGCGACATCAGCACCGATCCGCAAACCCCGCCGGTCTTCGTCGCCCCGGATGAAGCGTTGCCGCTGCGGCCCGGATTGCTCGACCGTCTCGTGCCCGAAGCGCCGATGACGCAGACATGGCGCGACCGGGCCATGGTGCGTCCGCTCTATCTCGACGCCCCGCCGCGGGAAGCCGAAGAGCTGGCGCGGCGCGCCGCACGTGCACTCGATCTGCGCCTCTCCGATGAGCGCGCGGCCCCGTCCGACGAGGCTGCGGAGATGGAAGCGGCGCTCTCGCGCCTGCCCGAGGATCCGCCGCCCCTGCCGCCGCTCCGTCCTGATTTTTCGGATGATCCGGAGCCACCGGTCGCAGCCGGCGGCGAAGCCGACGAGAGCCGGCCCGTTACGCTGGAAGCCTCGGGTGAGACCCCGATCCTGCGCCTGCCGCTGCGGCTTTCGGTGCGCATCACGCCGATCGGTGACCGGGTGCGCATCGATGCCCGCGCGACCGCGCCGCAGGGAAATTACGATATCGGCGCCAACAGCGCATTGCTGCGTGCCTATCTCGACGAGATCGCCTTTCTCGACAATCCGCGCTGAGCCCCCCTCAGGCCAGCCGGAAACTGCCTTCCAGCCCCACCGCACCCTGCGCATGGACAAGCCCGCGCGCGACCAGATCCTCGATATGTGCGAGCACATTCAAGGAAGCCGCGCCGATCAGCGCCGGCGCGAGGCCGGGATAGACGTTGGCCACGATCTGCGGGATGGTCCCGTCGCCTGCCTCGATCCGCGCCAGGATCATGGCCTCGCGCTGGCGGCGATGCGCGATCAGCGCGCGCAGGAACCGCGCCGGTTCGCGGACCGGGCCGCCATGGCCGGGCCAGTAGATCGCATCGTCGCGCGCCCGCAGCTTTTCCAGCGAGCGCATATAGGCGGCCATGTCTCCGTCCGGCGGGCCGACGAAGGATGTCGACCAGGCCATGACGTGATCACCGCAGAACAGCGCCTTCTCCTCACGCAGGGCGAAGGCGAGATGGTTGGCCGTATGACCCGGCGTCGCCACGGCCTCCAGCGTCCAGCCCTCGCCGGAGACGATGTCCCCGTCCGCAAGCTCGCGTTCGGGAACGTGCTCGCGATCACCTGCCCCCTCCATCCGGTTGGCCTCGCCGGTCTCCAGCGGTCGCGCCGGGCGATGCGGGCCGCAGCCGATGATCGGCGCGCCGGTCGCCTGTGCAAGCGGTCGCGCGCCCGGCGAATGATCACGATGGGTATGGGTCACGAGGATGGCGCTGATGCGCGCATCGCCGATCGCGGCGAGAATCGCCTCCATATGGGCCGGATCCTCGGGGCCGGGATCGATCACGGCGATGTCGGACATGCCTACGAGATAAGTGCAGGTGCCGGTGAAGGTCATCGGCCCGCCATTGCCGGCAACGATACGGCGCACCCGCGATGACAGGCGCGTGCACTGGCCGGTGGGGGCGTCGAAGGTGGTTTCGAAGGTCAGGGGCTCATCCATCGGGTTAGGTTCGGCGCTCGTGCGCGTTCTGGCAAGTGCCCCGATCGGGGGATTTCAGCAAGCGCTTCCGGCGCATTTTCGAAGCCGCCGCGCGGCGCCGCACAAAAGAAACCCGCCGTCGGTTTACGACGGCGGGCCCGATGTCGACAGGCTTCAATCAGTGGAAGCTCGTGCTTTTGCGATGGTATGCTACATCGACCGCCGGGAATGAGCGAAACCGTACTCCCCGGCGCATCATCTCCTCAAAACACGCCTGCGACGACAGCGCCGACAAAAACCAGCGCCGCGCAAACCGCAGCAACATTCAACTTTGGAACAAGGTTGAGTTTCGAGATCAGGCCCATTTGTAACCTCCCTGACGGGGGACCGTCGGCACAGATTAGCATGCTCAGCATCCGCTGCAAGATGCATTCGACACAACCCCTGCTCAGGCATCAACGACGATCATCCTTAATCATCGGTTAACGCATTGTATTGAAACAGGTTTGTGCCATTGTGAAGCCGAGTTGTTCACAGGCGTTTTTGCAGTGCCCGCTCGACGAATGCAGCGACCTGCAACGCCTTGTCGTCGCGCCCGAATCCCGTAACGATCTGCACCCCGACCGGAAGCCCTGCTGCATTGCGAAAACCGGGTACGCTGACTGCCGGAACGCCCAGCAGGGTCCACAGCCGGTTGAAGCGCGATTCCCCCGTCGAGGCGAGACCTTCCGGTGCAGAACCAGGGCTCGCAAAGGTCAGCAGCGCATCGTATTCACGCATGAAACTCTTGGCCTCGCGCCGCGCCCCGTGCGCCGTGCGCCGGGCCTCGTCATAAGCCCCGGCGGGCACATGTTGCGCTGCGTCGAGGGTCTCGCCCAGGATCGGCGGCAACTGATCGCGATGGGCGTCGTATTCCCAGGCCAGCGCGCGGGCTGATTCGTAATCCTGGATGATGCCGTGCACATTATAGGCGGCGGCCATCGCCTCGGGAGCCGAGACCGGCGTCACCCGCGCGCCACCCGCCTCAATCGCCTTGACGGCAGCATCGAGCGCGGCAGCCGAATCGTCTTCCGGGGCCCCGGCGAAATCCTGCATCAGCAAGCCTATATGCAGACCCGCACCGGAATCCGGCGCCCGGTCACCCGGCAGGCGCAGGTCGGGCCGCTCGCCCACCGCCGCGAGCGCATAGGCGAGATCAGGAACGCTGGCCGCGAACAGGCCGAGCGTGTCGAGCGCCCAGGAATAGCACTTGACCCCGACCGTCGGCAGCAGGCGGAAGGACGGCTTGATCGCAGCCGTGCCGCAATAGGAGGCGGGGCGGATCACCGAACCGCCGGTCTGCGTCCCGAAAGCCAGCGGCACCATTCCGGCACCGACCGCCGCAGCCGAACCGGCTGAGGAGCCGCCGGGTGTATGTGCCGGGTTATGCGGATTGAGTGTCTCGGTCGGATCGAGGAAGGCGAAGGCCGTTGTCGTCGTCTTCGCCAGAGGCGTCCCGCCGGCCCGGCGCAGCATCGCGGTTATCGAAGCATCGGCGCGCGCCACATTGTCGCGATAAATCGGCGACCCCATCCCCGTGGGCATGCCCGCCACGTCGATGATGTCCTTCACGCCGACGGCGATCCCGCGCAACGGCCCATGTGCCGCTGCGGCTGCATGGGTGTCGATATGGGTGAAGGCGCGTATCGCGTATTCACGCGCCTCGATCAGATCGAGGTAATGGGAGAGCGCCGATTGCGCGCTGATATGGCCCGCATCGATGCGGCGCAGAAGATCGAGAAGAGAGAGCATGACACCTTATTGTGATCGGTAGCGTAAATTGAACCTAGCCTACCGTGCCACGTTTTTGTCATAATGAGAAACAGGAAACTGACGTAGCGACAATGGACAAGAACACGCTCGACATCACGGCGACCCGGGACGGCAAGGCCGGCAAACGCGGATACCATCATGGTAATCTGCGCGCCGCACTGGTCAGCGCGACGCGCGAATTGCTCGCGGCACACGGGCCGCAGGGCTTCACCCTGGCCGATGCCGCACGCAAGGCCGGCGTCAGTGCCGCCGCGCCCTATCGCCATTTCACCGATCGCGATGCCCTGATGCGGGCGGTCGCGCATGAAGGCTTCGCCCTGTTCGGCAAGCGCATCTTCGCGGCCACGAAGGAGCATTGCGATCCGCGCGAGGCGCTCGCGGCCATGGGGCGCGCCTATCTCGCCTTCGCCCGTGCCGAGCCCGGCTATTACGCGGCGATGTTCGCGCTGCGCCATGGCGACGACGCGCTGCCTGACGAGGAGCACGACGCCGCTTTTCAGATCCTGATATCGACGATCGCCTCGATCCTCGCCGAACGCCGGCTGCCGGACGACGCCGCCTGCCCCCTCGCCTTCCAGATCTGGAGCCTCTCGCACGGCGTCGCGACACTCGACATGACGGGCCATCTCGACGATGCGGTGATGAGCGCGGAAGACATCCTCTTGGATGGCGCCATGGCACTGCTTGCAGCGACCGGGCGACCGGCTGACTGACCCCTCGCGATCCGCGCCGCAGCGTCCGTGGCACGGTTGACCAATCCTTTACCGAATACGCGGCATTATCTGCGGATGCGTCGCGTATCTGTAGCCTTCGGAGTTCTCGCTGGCGTCAGTCTCATACTGACGGGCTGCTCGCTGTTGCCCGGCGAGCCGCGCGAAGCCTGGCGAAGCCAGGCCGAACGGGCCTGCCTCGCACGCGGCGACGTTACCCCTTCCTCCTACGCATCCCGGCTCTCGCCCATCAGTGGGCCGGGCTCCTGCGGCATCACCCGCCCGTTCCGCGTCACCGCCCTCGATGAAGGACGGGTGGAGCTCAGCAACCCCGCCACGCTCGGCTGCCCTGTGATCGCCGAGACCGATCGCTGGCTGCGGGAAATCGTGCAGCCGGCGGCGATGCTCTATTTCGGAACACGCGTCACCGGAATGCGCAGCGGTGATTATTCCTGCCGCACCCGCAACAGTCGCCCCGGCGCGCGGATGTCCGAGCATGCTTTCGGCAACGCCGTCGACGTGATGTCCTTCACCTTCGCCGACAACCGCAGCGTCACGATCCTCGACGGCTGGCGCGGCGATCAGGCCGAGCGCGCCTTCCTGCGCGAGGTCTTCGTCGGCGCATGCCGCTATTTCACCACGGTGCTCGGGCCGGGATCCGACGCCTTCCATTACGACCATTTCCATCTCGACCTCGCCCGTCATGGCCGCAACGGCGACGTCCATGTCTGCCGGCCGAAGATCGATTTCACCCCGCAGATCGACCCGGATGCCGCGCCGATGATGAGCGTCTGGCCGCGCAAGGGAGGCGATACGATGGGCGCCGAGCCGGTTCGCAGCGTTACGCAGGAGAGGCCGGAGGCGTTGCCGCGCGCGCCGCAGGAATGGAGCCGACCGGCACCGCCGGGCGACCCGTTCCCCGTCGCGCCCGCACTCGAACCGCAATCCACACCGCGTTTCGGGCCGATCTATTGAATGCCCCGCACCAGCTGCGCTTGACCGCAGGGCCGGTCTGACGGAATGTGCCGCCATCTGCAGCCACGAGTCGTTTGTCCGGGCTGGCGAGGGATGGTGCGGGAATGATCACGATGTCGAATTCAGCTCCGAAGCTCCGGCGGACCGCTTCTGCGGTGATGGCGGCAGCGCTGACATTGGCGGCGGCACTCGTCCTTCCGGCGCCTGCGAGCGCCGATCGCTGGCAACAGCCGCGCGCCGAGGAGCGCGCTGCCGGCTGGTCCGGGGACCTCCCCGCCTGTGACGACCACCTTGTCCTGTCGCGCATCGCGTCGCGCTTCGATTCCCGCGAATCGCGTTTCTGGGATTCGGGGATCCGGCTCACCGAACTCACACAGCCGCGACAGATCGCGCTGCGCCCCTGGGGCGAGACCTACATTCCGCGCCGCTTCTGCAGCGCCCGGGCGATGCTGACGAGCGAAGCCGGCACGCATCACAGCCGCGTCGACTACATCATCGTCGCGGGTCGCGGATTTTTCGGTCACTGGGGTGTCGAATGGTGCGTGGCCGATCTCGTGCGCCATCAGCATGCGGGACCGGATTGCCGCGCCTTCCGGCCCTGATCGCCGCGCATGAACTACCGCCACGCCTACCATGCCGGGAATTTCGCCGATGTGCTCAAGCATGTCGTGCTCACGCGCATCCTCGCCTATCTCGCCCTTAAGGATAAGCCGTTTCGCGTCATCGATACCCATGCCGGGATCGGCCTCTACGATCTCGAAGCAGACGAGGCATCGCGCACCGGTGAGTGGGTCGACGGGATCGGGCGCCTCGACACGCCGCTCGCGCCGGAATCCGAGGCGTTGCTCGCGCCTTACCGCAATGTGCTCGCCGATATTCGGGCCCGTTACGGCGCGGGCATCTATCCCGGCTCGCCGGCGATCATCCGCGAAATGCTGCGCCCGTCCGATCGCGGCATTCTGGTCGAGCTCCACCCCGCCGATCACGCGGTGCTGGCCGAGCGCTATCATCAGGTGAGCAATCTCAAGGCGCTCAATCTCGACGGCTGGCAGGCGCTCGGCGCGATGATCCCGCCGAAGGAGAAGCGGGGCCTCGTCCTGATCGATCCGCCCTATGAGAAACCCGGCGAACTGGGCCGGCTCGCCATCGGCTCTCTGGCCGGCGCGGGGGCGCTTGGGGCGGGCGAGTACATGCGCCGCCAGTCCTACCACGTGCTGTTTCAGACCCTCACGGGCGGCGGCCTCGCCATT
>PXAW01000629.1 GCA_003567055.1 Hyphomicrobiales bacterium | reverse complement strand
GGGCTTTGGCCTCGAAGGCGCTTCCGGTCAGCCTGCGCCGCTTCTCCGGCTCGAGCAGGTCGCTGATTGCCGGTTGCTGGAGATCACGGTCGACGGCGCAGCCGGTACGGCTTTCGATCTGGGCGGCTGCGGCGGTCTCGTTTCGCAATGCGCGATCAGCGGCGCGCGCATCGCCGTCTTCGCCAACGACTCCACCGGCCTTGCCGTCACCGGCAACGTCATCCGCGATTGCACCGATAACGGGATCCTGGTCTGGCGCTCGTCGAAGGGTGATGACGGCACGCGCGTGCATGGCAACCGGATCGAGCGGATCGGCGCGGCGAGCGGCGGGTCGGGCGAATACGGTAATGCCGTCAACGTCTTCCGCGCGAGTGGGGTGATCGTCTCCGACAACGTGATCCGCGAATGCGCCTTCTCCGCCATTCGCAACAATGCCGGTGACAGGGTGCAGATGATCGGCAACAATTGCGCCGATTTCGGCGAGGTGGGTCTGTTCACGGAATTCGCATTCGAGGGCTGCGTCATCGCCAACAACATCGTCGAGCGGGCGGCGAACGGGATCGTCTCGACCAATCTCAACGATACCGGACGGCTCGCCGTGATCTCGGGCAACATCGTGCGCGGCAGCTTCCGCCGCCCGGATCCGCTCAGCGGCGAGATTCTCTACGGTATGGGCATCTATGCCGAGGCTGACGCCGCGATCACCGGCAATGTCGTCGAGGATGTCGAGGCGGCAGCGATCGGGCTCGGCTACGGGCCGTATCTGCGCGATGTCAGCGCAGCCAACAACGTGCTGCGCGATTGCGGCTACGGCTTCGCCGTGTCCGTCGTCGATGGCGTGGGGCGCGTTCAGATCACGGGCAATCTGATCTCCGGAGCGCGCGAGGCGGCGATCATCGGCCTGCGCTGGACGGAGCCGGCGACGGGGGACCTCCTCGACGGGTCAGACTCCGCACCCGCTCATATCCTTCTGAGCGGCAATCACGCGCATTGAGGCGATGCCGGTTGCGGAAGGATGCGCGTCCGACCGGTACTTGCTCAAGTCAGAGTTGTGTCCGCGTCGCTTTTCCGGCATGGGGCTTGCATTCTCACGCTGCATTGCAACATATTCTGCATTGCAGAGGAATACGTGATGAAAATGCGGGCAATATCTGACGAAGGTGATGCCGTGCAGGCAAAAGAGCGTCATCGGCTGTATGAAGACGCGATCGCGCTGGTCATCGGGACCCTGCTGGTCGCGCTCGGGATCACCTTCTATGCGCAGGCGGAAATCCTGACGAGCGGGCTCGCCGGGCTCTCGCTTCTGCTCGATTATGCAAGCGGTTACGGGTTCCCGGTAATCTTCTTTCTGATCAACGTGCCGTTTTTCCTGCTGGCGCTGCGGCGTCTGGGGCTGGCCGCGACCTTGCGGACCGTGCTCGCAATCGGTCTCGTCTCGGTCTTCACGCGATATACGCCTGAATGGGTGCGCGTCGATGCGATCGAGCCGCTCTATGCAGCCGTGTTCGGCGGCGCGGTGACCGGTGTGGGACTGCTCGTGCTGTTTCGCCACCGCACCGGGCTCGGCGGCGTCAACCTCGTGGCGATCGACCTGCAGGAGCGCTTCGGCCTGCGCGCCGGCTATGTCCTGCTCGGGGTCGATCTCACCATCCTCGCCGCCGCCGCCTTCCACCTGCCGCCCGACAAGCTCGCGCTCTCGGTGCTCGGCGCCGGCGTTCTCAACATGATCCTCGCGCTCAACCACCGCCCGGAGCGTTATCGCGGGCGGAGCTGATCGCGGCGAAGACGCGGTCGGGCGTGGCCGGCATGTCGAGATGCCTGATGCCGTAGGCGCGATACAGGGCATCGACGACGGCGTTCATCGCCGCCGGCGTGCCGCCGATCGTGCCGGCTTCGCCCGCACCCTTCATGCCGAGCGCATTGGTGGTGCAGGGCACGTTGCGTGTCTCGAAATGGAAGTTCGGCAGATCCGCCGCGCGCGGCAGCCGGTAATCCATCAGCGAGGCGGTGACCAGCTGGCCGCTCTCGTCGAAGACGACGCGCTCGTGCAGCGCCTGGCCGATCCCCTGTGCCAGCCCGCCATGGACCTGACCGGCGAGGAGGAGCGGGTTCATGGTCATGCCGAAATCATCGACGATGGTATAGCGCAGGATCTCGGTCTCGCCGGTCTCCGGATCGATCTCGACCTCGCAGATATGCGTGCCGTTGGGGTAGGTCGCCTCCGGCGGCTTCCATTTGAAATGCGTCTTCAGCGATGTGCCCGCATCAGCGGCCTGCGCGGCGATCTCGGTGAAGCCGATCGCCTTGTCGGTGCCTGCGACGCGCACGGTGCCGTCGCTGATCTCGACATCGCCCTCCGCCGCTTCGAGCATCCGCGCGCCTTCCTCCATCAGCTTCTGGGCGAGCTCGCGCGAGGCGCCGTCCACCGCCGCGCCGCCGACGGGAACCGAGCGGGAGCCGCCGGTGCCGCCGCCGGTCTCGATCAGGGCGGTATCGCCCTGGATGACGGTGATCTTCTCCAGCGGCAGATCGAGATGTTGCGAGACGAGCTGCGCATAGGCCGTCATGTGGCCCTGGCCGTTGGACTGGGTGCCGATCAGGACCTCGACGCTGCCATCCGCCTGCATGCTGATATCGGCGCGCTCGGGACTGCCGCCGGCGCAGGCCTCGATATAGGAGGCCATGCCGATCCCGCGCGCCTTGCCCGCCTTCTTCGAGGCGCGCGCACGCTCCTTGAAGCCGGCCCAGTCGGCCACCTCCATGGCGCGGCGCATGGCCGCTTCGAATTCACCGGAATCGTAGATGCGCCCGACCTGCGTGGTGTGCGGCATCGCTTCGGGCTTGATGAAATTCAGCGCACGCACCGCATCCGGGCTCTTGCCGATCTCGCGGGCGACATGCTCGACCAGCCGCTCGATGACATAGGCCGCCTCCGGGCGCCCGGCGCCGCGATAGGCGTCGATCGGCGGGGAGTTGGTGTAATAGCCGCGCACCCGCGCATGGACGGCGGGGATGTCGTAGCAGCCCGGCGACATGCGCGCGCCGCCCCAGGGGATGAAGGGCGCGAATTGCGAGAGATAGGCGCCGAGATCGGCCGCGATGTCGATCTTCAGCCCGAGAAAGCGCCCGCGCCGGTCGAGCGCGACTTCGGCGCGGGTGAGGTTGTCGCGGCCCTGCGCATCGCCGAGGAAATGCTCACCACGCTCGCCGATCCAGGCCACCGGGCGCCCGGTGACGCGGGCGGCGACGGCGCAGAGCGGATATTCGCGATAGACGAAGATCTTGGTGCCGAAGCCGCCGCCCACATCCGGGGTGATCACGCGCAGCTTCGCACGATCCACCTTCAGGATATGGTCGGCGATGGTGTCGCGGATATCGTGGACGCCCTGGCTGCCGACGGTCATCGTCCAGCTCTC
>PXAW01000019.1 GCA_003567055.1 Hyphomicrobiales bacterium | reverse complement strand
TTCTACACCTCCGCTTCCGCCTTCGTCATGCCGGCGGTGGAGATGGACGGCAAGCCGATCGCCGACGGCAAGCCCGGCCCGCTGACGCGCCGGCTGCGCGCACTCTATCTCGACATGGCGCAAGCCACCAATTCCGGAAAGATGGGCTGAAACCATGCGCAAGATCCGTGTCGCTGCGGCCCAGATGGGGCCGATCCAGAAAGCCGAGACCCGCGAGGAGGTCGTCGCGCGGATGATCGCGCTGATGGACGAGGCGGCGGTGAAGGGCGCCGATTTCATCGTCTATCCCGAACTCGCCCTCACCACCTTCTTTCCGCGCTGGTATCACGCGGATCGCGCCGAGGCGGATGCATGGTTCGAGGCAGACATGCCCGGCCCGCAGACGCAGCCCCTGTTCGATCGTGCCCGCGAACACGGCATGGCCATGTCCTTCGGCTATGCCGAGCTGACGCCCGACGGGCACCATTTCAATACCTCGATCCTCGTCGACAAATCCGGCGCCATCGTCGGCAAGTATCGCAAGATCCACCTGCCCGGCCATGACGAGTATGACGAGGAGCGCGCCTTCCAGCATCTCGAGAAGCGCTATTTCGAGCCCGGCGATCTCGGCTTCCCGGTCTGGCGCATGCTGGGCGGCATCTTCGGCATGTGCATCTGCAACGACCGGCGCTGGCCCGAGACCTATCGCGTGATGGGGCTGCAGGGGGTCGAGATGGTCGTGCTCGGCTTCAACACGCCATCCGTCAATTCGCAGAAGGGCGAGGAGGGGATCGAGCAGCGCATGTTCCATCACCGCCTCTCGCTCCAGGCCGGTGCCTACCAGAACGCGACCTGGGTCGTCGCCGTGGCGAAGGCCGGCAGCGAGGACGGGCACCATCTGATGGGCGGGACCATGATCGTCGATCCCGACGGCTTCATCGTCGCCCAGCTCGGCCACGAGGATGACGGCGTGCTGGTGCATGATTGCGATCTCGACGCCACGCGTTTCGGCAAGGAGACGATCTTCGACTTCGCCCGCCATCGCCGCATCGAGCATTACGGGCTGATCACCGGGCGCGTGGGGGCACAACCGCCGCCGGAGGAGTGAGGCCGACGGCGATTCGTCCTGCTGCGATTCTTCTTGCCAACCGGGAAATTCCGGCTAAAGCAAATCTGCTTTCCAGCACGGAAGAGCCCCCAGGAAGAACCCGCCCATGGCACGCCTCTACATGTCCCGGTCGACCGGCGATCTGATCGCCGATCGGCGCTACGGCTATGCCCGATCCTGCTTCGATGCCGGCGATCACGCCGGGGCGGCGGATGTCGCGCGTGCGGTGCTGGAACTCGCGCCCGGTTTTGCGCCGGCCTGGTCGTTGCTCGGAGAGGCCGAGGCCGCTCTGGGCAATCGCGAGGCGGCGATCGATGCGCTGCACAAGGCGCTCGAGATCGAGCCGGAAGACGTGCTCGGCGCCTCGATCACGCTGGCGCGTCTGGGCGCGTTGCCGCAGGCCGCAGCGCTGACCAACGGCTATGTGCGCACTCTGTTCGACCGTTATGCCGGTGCTTTCGACGCGCATCTGACCGGTCAGCTCGAATACCGCGCGCCCGCACAGATCATTGACGCGCTCGACCGGCTCGCGCCGGGGCGCAGCTTCGCGTCATGTCTCGATCTGGGTTGCGGGACCGGGCTGATGGGCGCCGCGATTCGTGAACGCGCGGCGCATCTCACCGGCCTCGACATCGCCCCCGCCATGGTCGCGAAAGCCGCCGGGAAGGGCATCTATGATGCGCTCGCCGTCGCCGAACTCACAGAATATCTGGCCGGGCAGCCCGAAGATTCGCATGACCTGATCCTCGCCGCCGATGTGATGGTCTATATCGGCGATCCGGCGCAGGTGCTGGCCGGTGCGGCGCGTGCATTGCGGCCTGAAGGATTGTTCGTGTTTTCCGTGCAATCCGGCGCGGAAGCGATGCCGGAGGGTTTTCGCATCGGAGCGGATTCGCGCTTTGCCCATGAAGAGCGTTTCCTGCGCCGGCGCGCCGAGGCGGCGGGATTTGCGATCACGCTCTGCGAGCCGGTCGCGACGCGCCGCGACGGGGGTGCGCCGGTGCCGGGATTCCTGCTGGCGCTGCGGCGGTGATCGCAGCCGTCTCCTGCCCGGTGCGGCGGGATGTGACATCGCCGAGAAACCGGGCGCTGCCCGAGATCCGCACGCACGGGAAGCGCCCCGTCAGCCCGAGCCGCCCGCCCGGCGCGGAGGCCTGCCATGCGCTCAGCCGCTCACGCCCGAGCCGCGCGGCCCAGTAGCCATAGAGCTTGCAATGCGCCGAGACGCAGACCGCATCCTCGTCGATGCCGATGCGCGGCGCGAAGAAACGCGACACGATATCCGCCGGTTCGCCGCCATCGGGCATGGCGAGATCCGGATCGGCGGCGGCGGTGATGACCAGTCCCCGGCAGGGCAGATCCGCGATCGCTGCGATATCGGGCCGATGCGCGATGACCGCATCGGCGTCCTCCAGCACGGCGACGATGTCGTCTTGCGCCTGCAGAACCACTTGCGGGCGCCGCCCGAGCGCGCGCGTCACTGCCCTTGCGATATCGGGCGTGGCCCGGGCAAGCCCGAGAGCGGGCAGGTCGATGGCGATCTGCGCGCCTTCGCGGCGGGCGTGGAGGATGCCGCTGGCGGATTCGAGACGCCAGGGTGCCTCGCGATCGGGCGTGATGCGATAAAGCCAGGCTGCGGCGGCCAGGGTCCCGTGGCCGCACAGGTCGAGCTCCGCCTTGGGGCTGAACCAGCGGATCCGGTAATCGGCCTCGCCCGCTCCCGGAATCAGCAGGGAGACGATCGGCAGGCAAAGCTGGCGCGCCAGTGCGCTCAGCGACGCCGGGGAGGGCGCACGATCGCGGATCAGCACGCCCGCCGGGTTGCCGGCGAAGTGATCATCGGCGAAGGCATGGACGATGGCGAGCCCCTGCGCATCGGCAGGGGCGCAGGCCTGCGAGGGATCACCGGCGGGCAGGCTGAGACTGAATCCGTTACGTGTCATGCCGGTCTCCGGGCTGCATCAGGGCGGGTTCCGACCTGACGGGATCAGGCCGGGCGCTCCAGGTCATTGTTCGACGCATCATCATCCCGTCAGCCGGCATCCACCTGACGGAATGATGCTCTGTTTCTCGTCTTGCGTGTGTATTGTTCATTGAAATCGCAAAAATTGTGTTACATGCCGCCGCTTCCTCAGCGCATCGCCCGGGCCCGTGTGCGCAAGCCCCCGAACCCGCTGCCCGCTTTGTGGCCTTGTCAGCCCGCCCGCATCGCCGCAGGCTGAGAGCCTCAAAGAACAGGCATGAGGGGAGGCCGGCATGGCGGCAGGGGAGAAGACGGGTACGATGATCGTGACCGGGGGCAGCCGCGGTATCGGTGCGGCGGTGATCGCGG
>PXAW01000325.1 GCA_003567055.1 Hyphomicrobiales bacterium | reverse complement strand
ATGGCGGCATCGCCCCCGGCAGCCTGCGTTTTCCGCGTTTCCGCCCGCCCGCCGCGCCGGGCCATCTGCCCGGGCGCAAACCGCGCCTGCCGCATATCCGCCTCGATCGCGCGCTGGAATTCCTGATCGGAGATCATCTGCGATGAGCGGGCAATCACCCAAAGGGCCAAAGGCAACAAAAGGCCCGAAAGCCTGGCGCTTCGACGATCCGAAGGTCGCGATCGACGAGGCCGAGGCGTCGGCGGATCGGGGTTCACCGCCCGGCCGCGACGGGCGCGCCGGCGTGCAGATCACCCGCGAACCCGGCATCATCGACGATACGGTGGAGGCGCCGGAGCCGGAAGTCACCCGTCGCAGGCGCGTGCCATGGGGCGGCCTCCTCGCCGGCAGTCTGTTCGCACTGGTCATGCTGGGGGTGGGGATCGGGGTCGAGGGCCTGATCCGGGAATTGTTCGCCCGCGCGCCCTGGCTCGGCTGGATGGCGGCCATGATCGCGGCGCTCGCGGCCCTCGCGCTCGTCGCGATCTGCCTGCGCGAATGGATCGGCCTGCTGCGCGAGCGCCGGATCGAGCATCTGCGGCGCGAGGCTGCGCGCGTGCTCACCGAGGATGATGCCGAGGGCGCGCAGGCGCTTGCCGAGGCGCTCGTCGCCTTTCATGCGAAGCGCCCTGCGACTGCACGCGGGCGCGAGGAGGTCGCGCGGCTCTCGCAGACGATCCTCGAAGCGCAGGACCGTCTCGTCATCACCGAGCGCGCCCTGCTCACCGAGGCGGACCGGGCGGCGCGGCGCGCCGTGGCGCAGACCGCGCGACGGGTCTCGGTGGTGACGGCAGTGAGCCCGCGTGCGCTGATCGATATCGCCTTCGTGATCTATGCCGCCATACGCCTCCTGCGCCGCATTGCCGGGATCTATGGCGGGCGCCCCGGCTTCCTTGGCGGGCTTCTTCTCGCGCGTGCCGCGATCGACCATCTCGTGGTGACGGGCGGTGTCGCCATGGGCGACGACATGATCCAGCAACTCGTCGGCCACGGCCTCGCGGCGCGGCTCTCGACGCGGCTCGGGGAGGGGGTGGTCAACGGGGCGATGACCGCCCGTTTCGGCCTCGCCGCCATCGCCGTATGCCGCCCGATGCCCTTCATCGGCGCCCGTGCGCCCCGCTTCGCTGACGTTGCCGGGGATCTGGTCGGGCGCGGCGGGGAAGCGAAGCAGCGCGCCGGCGAGAATGGTCCGGATGGCGGCACGCAGGCGCTCCGCGACTGAGCGCGTGCCGTTCACTCTTTCTTAACCCACCCGGCAGGATTTGCCGCCTGCAACAGGCCCGACCGGCGAATCCTGCCGGGTGGGGCGGGTGTGTCGTCGATCCATGCAAGGAATTCGCAAGCTTTCCAAGCTGGCATGAAGGTTGCCGGAAGAAATCCGGTTGCGCCCGATCCGACAGCCGGAAACGGACCGGGCGAGCCCCCAGGAGGTATGGGCCATGTCGTTGATGTCGGCACTCAGTACGGCTGTGTCCGGTTTGCGCACCACGCAGACCGGCATGAATCTCGTCGCGCAGAACGTCGCGAACGTCGATTCCGCCGGCTATACCCGCAAGATCATCCAGCCGGTTCAGACCCTGAACGGACCGCGCGGCGCCGGTGTCCAGGCCGGGCCGGTCCAGCGCGTGATGGATGATCTGCTCACCAAGCAATTGCGCACCGAGACTTCCGGCGCGGGCTATGCCAAGACCCGCGCGGAATTCGCCTCGGCGCTCGATCGCCTGTTCGGCACGCCGGGCGAGGCCTCCTCGCTCGATTACGCCGTCAACGCCTTCAACGAGAAACTCGGCGCGCTCGCCGACGACCCGTCGAGCTTTGCCCTGCGCGCCGGCGTGCTCAGTGCCGGGCAGACGCTCGCGGGCCGCATGGCAAGCGTTGCGACCGGTGTGCAGGAACTGCGCAGTCAGGCCGAGGGGCGCATCGACACGGCGGTGAGCCGTGCCAACGAACTCCTGAAGGGCATTGCCGATACCAACAGCCAGATCACCGCCGAGAGCTTTCGCGGCGGCTCCGCCGCGCTGGAGGACGAGCGCGACCGGATGATCAACGAGCTCTCCGGGTTGATGGGCATCGAGGTGCAGAAGGGCGATAACGGCGCCGTCATCATCCGCACCCCCAGCGGCCAGACATTGTTCGACGGGGTCAATCCCACGACGTTGAGCTTCGATCGCCGCCCGGCGCTCGATCCGGGGCTCGCTTATGATCCCGCCAATTCCGGTGTCGGCGTGATCCGCGCCGAGACGGGTTCCGGTGCGCGCTTCGATCTGATCGCCGGTGGCGCCTTCCAGTCCGGCGAGATCGCCGCAGCCCTCGAAATGCGTGACGAGATCCTCCCCCAGGCCCAGCGCCAGCTCGACGAGATGGCCGCCGGCTTCGCCCGTGCCTTCTCCGATCGCCCGGCGGAGGTCACGGGCACGAATATCGATTTCGGCACCGATTTTTCGAATGAGGCGGTCACGGTCGAATTCATGAGCGGCGGCGAATTCACGCGGCTCTCGGTGGCGAGCCCGGCTGACCGTGCGGCCCTCCAGACCGCCTTCGTCGATGCCGGTTTTGCCGGTGTGACGGTGACCGATCCCGGCGACGACACCTGGCAGATCAACGGGCTGCCTGCCGGCGCCAATCTGCTCGCGGCGAGCTATACCGTCGAGGACACGCAACGCGCTGCCGGTGACGGCGTGCCCGAATTCCCCTTCTTCGTCGATCGCGGTAATGCCGGTGCGGCGTTTACGGGCGCAAACGGGCAACCGAATCCGCAATTGAACGGCTTCGCCCAGCGTATGGCCGTCAACGGCAATCTGCTGTCCGACCCCTCGCTGATGATCCGCATGGAGGCGGGCACGCCCGCAGGCGATCAGACGCGCATTCAGACCATCCGCGACAATCTCGAAAACGGGCGCCGCATGTTCGCGCCGCAGGCCGGGATCGGCGGCATGGCCACGCCCTATGCCTCGAGCGTGATGGATTTCTCGCGCAGGGTGGTCGAGACGCAAGGCGCCAATGCGCAGACGGCGCAGCGCCTCAACGAAGGCCAGAAGGTCGCGCTCGCCGCGATCGAGAGCCGCTTCGGCGAGGTGTCCGGCGTGAATATCGATCAGGAAATGTCGCAGCTCGTGCAATTGCAGACTGCCTATGGCGCCAATGCCCGTGTCCTCACCGCCGTGCGCGAGATGATGGACACGTTGATGCGCATGTGAGGAGTAACCGATCATGGCACTGACCCCCTTCGCCCCCGGCGCCGTCGACAGCCGCCGCACCGCCGACATGTTCGTGCAGATGCGCAAGCAGGGCGCCGATCTCGAACGCCAGCTCACCACCGGGCGCCGCGCCGACAGCTATGGCGGGCTCGGCATCAAGCGCGGTCAGGCACTCGATCTGCGCGCGCGCATTTCCGGGCTGGAATCCTGGCAACAGGGCATCAAGAGCGCCGATACGCGCCTCAAGATGATGCTGCAGAGCATCCAGGGCCTCGACAAGATCGCCACTGATACGAAAGCGGTTGCCGCGATGCCCGCCTCCAAGGTCATCCCCGGTGCCAATCCCCAGGAGCAGATGCTGGCCCAGGCCAATCTCCAGGGCGCGATCGATTTTCTCAATGCGGAATTCGGCGGGCGCTCGCTCTTTGCCGGGCGGGCCCATGACGAGAAGCCGGTGGCGAATTACAATACGATCATGCAGGGGGTTGGCCAGGCGATCGCCGATCGTGCGAACGATGACGGGGTTGCCGGCACGGGTCTGCTGAACGTGACCCGTACCGGTACGACGGTCTCGATTGCTGACGATGGCGATCCGGATTTCGGTTTCACGATCACGGGCGCCTCCTCGAGCGGGGGCTCGATCACCGCTGCGGGTGCAACATCGCCGGTGACCTTTGATGTGACCCAGCCCCCGGCCGTCGGGGAGCGGATCAACCTGACCCTGGACCTTCCGGACGGAACCCGCCGGGAAGTCTCGCTGATCGCCGAAACCACGGCGGGGCCGGGGCAGTTCGTGACCGGTGGCACGCCTGAGCAGATTGCAGAGCGAATCGCAGATGCCATGCAGGATGCCCTCGAAAGCGAGGCCTCGACCTCGCTGACGGCGGCATCCGCGCTCATGGCTTCGCAGGGATTCTTCGATGATCCCGCCAACTGGTACAGCGGCTCGGACGCGGGCGATCCCGGTCAGGCGCGCAGCACCGCGACCTTGCGCATCGACGAGACCCAGACGGTCGGGATCGGGGCGCAGGCCAACGAGGACGGCTTCCGGACACTGCTTTCGCAGCTCGCGGCGATCTCCGCCACCGATTTCAGCGATGGCAGCACGCAGCGGCTCGAAGCGATGATGAGCCGCGTGCGCGACAATCTCACGCCGCAGGGCGGTGAGCAGAGCATCGCCCAGATCGGCATGGAACTCGGCGTCGCCGCCAGCACGATGTCGGAGGCGGCGGAGCGCCACAAGGCGACGCAGGTCATGGTGCAGAACGAACTCGGTGATATCGAGGATACCAACACGGAAGAAACCGTGGCCAAGCTGCTGACGCTGCAGACGCGCCTGCAGGCGAGCTACCAGACGACCTCGCTGCTCTCGCGGCTCTCGCTGGTGAACTTCCTGTAATTGCGTAGAATCCCGCTCGCGCGGAGAGCCCGGCTCGCGGATCGAAACGGTCAGCCGGCCTGTAAGCCGGGTTCTGTATGGCCCGCCGACCCGCAGGTCCGCGAACGTGGCGGCCATTCATCTGGGACGATCGTCGCCGACCGCCTCCTGCAACCAACCCGGACGACGAGCCGGAAAGTGCTCCGCGACACGCCGGGGCGCGCCGCTTGTCGTCCCTATTCGGTTTTGCTCCCGGTGGGGTTTGCCGTGCCGTCCGCGTTACCGCGTCCGCGGTGCGCTCTTACCGCACCCTTTCACCCTTGCCATCGCGCGCGATGGCGGTCTGCTTTCTGTGGCACTTTCCCTGGGGTCGCCCCCGCCGGACGTTATCCGGCACCGTCTTTCCATGGAGCCCGGACTTTCCTCCCCCGCAAGGCGGGAGCGGCCGCCCGGCCGACTGACCGGGTTGGGAT
Source organism: Hyphomicrobiales bacterium (assembly GCA_003567055.1). GTDB lineage: Bacteria > Pseudomonadota > Alphaproteobacteria > Rhizobiales > Beijerinckiaceae > Saliniramus. Next base: position 9,713 of record PXAW01000325.1, on the reverse strand, counting down.
GTGGGGGGCGGGGCAGGGATGCGTCAAGCGAAAAAGCAAGGCCGTCGCGAAATCGGATGCATCCGCCGAACCGCGTCCTCGAGACGGCGTGGCCCCGGTTCGCGATTCGGGGCTTCCATTGATCCGCTTCGCATGGCAGGCTCGATAAGTGGAGTATGCGCGGGAACTTAACCGATGCTACCGGGTTTCATCCTGTGCATACTCGCGCTACAAATGACGCAGCCCTCAGGAGGCTGTGAACTCTCGAACGGTCAGGGATGGAGTCATGAAAAAAATCTTTGCATTAGCAGCGGCTGTCGGGCTCGCGCTTTCGGTCGCGGCCTGTAACACCCCCGGTGAACGCGCGGCGGGTGGCGCCCTGATCGGTGGCGCCGGCGGCGCGGCGATCGGCGCGGCAGCCGGCGGCGGTCGTGGCGCCTTGATCGGTGGTGCCATCGGCGCGGCGAGTGGCGCCGTGGTCGGTGCGGCGACGACGCCGACCAATGACGGCTGCCCGACGGGTTACTACCTCGCCCGTGACGGCCTCTGCTATCCGCGCTGACGCGCGTCAGCCGATGCGGCTCGACCAGACCCCCGCTTCTCGCGAAGCGGGGGTTTTCATTCATGTGCAGGCCATTGCAGGCTGGTGGCCGGGTGGCGCTCACACGTTCAGGAAGCGATCCTTGACGCTGTCATCGGCGGCGAGCTCCGCGCTCGTGCCGGTCCAGGCGACGCGGCCCTTCTCGACGACGACGTGCCGGTCGGCGAATTTCACCAGGGCATCGACATTCTTGTCGATCACGAGAATCGCCTGATGCTCGCTCTTGAGCCGCGTCAGCACCGCCCAGATCTCCGTCCGGATCAACGGTGCGAGCCCCTCCGTCGCCTCGTCGAGCACGAGAAGCTTGGGATTGGTCATCAGCGCGCGCCCGATGGCGAGCATCTGCTGCTCGCCGCCCGAGAGCTGCGAACCGAGATTGCGCCTGCGTTCGGCGAGGCGCGGGAAGAGATCGTAGACTTCGCCCAGCGTCCAGCGCGGCTTGCCGAAACGCGACGCCGCCGTGGCGATCAGATTTTCCTCCACCGTGAGCGTGGGGAAGATCTGGCGCCCCTCCGGCACCAGCCCGATGCCGCATTGCGCCACCTTGTAGGAGGGCAATCCATGGATCGGGCGGCCCTCGAAGCTGACCGTTCCGCCCTGCGGGCGCACCATGCCGAGGATGGTGTTCACGGTTGTGGTCTTGCCCATGCCGTTGCGCCCGAGCAGGGTGACGACTTCGCCCGCGCCGATCGAAAAGCTGATATCGAACAGCACCTGCGCCGGGCCGTAGGAGGCCTGGAGGCCGGAAACTTCCAGCATGGCGGAGATTTCGGGCATCACGCCTCCTCCCCGAGATAGGCCTTGCGCACTTCCGGATCGGCGCGCACCTGATCCGGCGGCCCCGATGCGATGATGCGGCCATAGACCAGCACGCTCACCCGGTCGGCCAGTGCGAACACCGCTTCCATGTCGTGCTCGATCAGCAGGATCGTGTAATGCCCTTTCAGGCTCTTCAGCGTCGCCACGACGCGCTCGGATTCCTCGCGCCCAGTCCCCGCCAGCGGCTCGTCGAGGAGCAGCATCTTCGGCTGCGTGGCGAGCGCGATGGCGAGTTCGAGCTGGCGCTTCTCGCCATGGGAGAGCTCGCCCGAGGGGATATCGGCGCGCGCCTCCAGATTGACGATCGCCAGGGCTTCCATGGCGGGTGCGGTGAGCGCTTCCTCGCGCGCGGGATCGCCGAAGAAGCTGAAACTCGTCCCCTCCCGCGCCTGCACTGCCATGGCGACGTTCTCCAGGGCGGTGAAGCCCGGCAGGATCGAGGTGATCTGGAAGGAGCGCGCCAGCCCGCGCACCACGCGCTGGTGCATCGCCAGCGCGGTGACATCCTCGCCCTCGAAGAGAATCCGCCCGTCATCGGAGGCAGCGATGCCGCTGATCTGGTGGATCAAGGTGGTCTTGCCGGCGCCGTTCGGGCCGATGATCGCATGCAATTCACCCCGCGCGACATCGAGCGAGACATCGTCGGTGACCTTCAACGCGCCGAAGGATTTGCGCAGATTGCGCAATTGCAGGGCCATGCTCATTTCAGCCCCCATCTGCGCAGGAAGCCCATGATGCCGCCGCGCGCAAACAGCGCCACCAGCACCAGGAAGGGCCCGAAGATCAGCTTCCAGTCCTGGGTGATGCGCGAGAGCATCTCCTCGAGAATGAGGAAGGCGGCGGCGCCGATAATGGCGCCGTGCAGCGTGCCCATCCCGCCCAGAACCACCATCACGATCAACTCGCCGGAGCGCTGCCAGGTCATGAAGGCGGGGGCGATGAACTCGGTCTGATGCGCCAGCAGGAAGCCGGCGAGCCCGCAGATCGTGCCGGCAATGACATAGGCGGCGAGCTGGAAGCGATAGGGGCTGAAGCCGATCGCCTGCATCCGCACCGGATTCTCCTTCGCCCCGCGCAAAACCCGCCCGAAGCGCGAGCGCACGATGGCGCGCAGCAGGAAATAGACGCCGAGCATGCAGGCGAAGATCAGATAATAGAGGAAATGCCGGTGCGCGAGCCAGTCCTGCCCGAAAATCTGCGGAGTGGTCCGCAGCGTCATCCCGTCATCGCCGCCATAGGCTGCCAGCGAGACGAAGAAGAAGAAGCCCATCTGCCCGAATGCCAGCGTGATCATGATGAAATACACGCCCTTCGTGCGCAGCGACAGCGCCCCGGTCGCGAGCGCGAACAGGGCCGAGGCACCAAGCGCCGCGCCGAGCTGGATGAAGAAATCATCCACGGTATGGCGCATCAGGATACCCGCGCCATAGGCACCGATGCCGATGAAGGCGGCATGGCCGAAGGAGACCATGGCGCCGTAGCCGAGGATCAGATCGAGCGACATCGCGGCGATGGCGAAGATCATCACCCGCATCACCAGCGAGAGGATATAGCCCTCCGCCCCGAACTGCGCGAAAGCGGGCAGGATCGCAAACAAGGTGAAGAGCAGGAACGGCACCGCCACATGCGCCGCGCGAAAACGCGGGGCGGCGGAAAGCGTCGCCGGGGCTGCGGGCGCGGTCTCGCTCGCTGGTTTTGCGGGAGCGCTCTGTTGCATGGGGTGCCTCACCGCTTGACCGGGAACAGCCCCGAGGGGCGGAAGATCAGGACCAGCGCCATCAGGATGTAGATCAGCATCGGCGCGATCGCCCGCCCGGTCTGGCTGGCGGCGCTGGGATCCATGACGAGGCGCAGGATATCGGTGGCGAAGCCGCGCCCGAGCGTGTCGACCAGGCCGATCAGCAAGGCGGCGATGAAGGCGCCGCGGATCGAGCCGATGCCGCCGATCACGATCACCACGAAGGCGAGGATCAGGAGGTTGTCGCCCATGCCCGGTTCGACCGAGAGGATCGGCGCCACCATCGCCCCGGCAAAGCCCGCGAGCATCGCGCCGAAGCCGAAGACGACCATGAACAGCCGGCGGATATCGATCCCCAGCGCCGAGACCATCCGCGCATTGGTGGCGCCCGCGCGCACCAGCATGCCGGCGCGGGTGTAACTCACGAGAAAATACAGCAAAGCCGCGACCCCGAGCCCCGCCCCGATGATGGCGAGCCGGTAGATCGGATAGAAGAAGCCCTCGAAGATCTGGATCGAGCCCTGCAGCAGTTCCGGCACCGGCACGTAGAGCGGGCTCGCCCCCCAGACCACCTTCACCCCCTGGTTCAGAAACAGGATGATGCCGAAAGTCGCGAGCACCTGCTCGAGATGGTCGCGGTCATAAAGGTGTCGAAAGACCAGCACTTCGAGGATCAGGCCGACGATCAGCGCAGCCGGCAGGGCGAGCAGCAGCCCCAGCGTGAACGAGCCCGTCAGCGCCGTGAAGGTGAAGGCGAAATAGGCGCCGACCATGTACTGGACGCCATGCGCGAGATTGATGAAATCCATCACGCCGAAGACGAGCGTCAGCCCGGCGGCGATCAGAAAAAGGATGATGCCCAGTTGCAGCCCGTTCAGAGTCTGCACGGCGATCAGCGTCGTATACATGGGGGCGGCCCGTCACGCTTTCGGGGGAAGCGGGGCGCGTGCGCGGCAAATCATCAAAGCCGCACGCATCCCGGCAAAGCCGGCGGCGGCCGGGCCCGAAGGCGCAGCCGCCGCCCGTTCGCGCTCACTCCATGGAGCAGAGCTCGGCATAGACGTCGCCGTAATTCTCGAAGATGGTCTCGACATATTCCGTCTGGAACAGACCGTCTTCGCGCTGGTTCACCTGCGCCAGAACGAAGTTCTGGATCGGGTGCTGGTTGGTGTTGAAGCTGAACTCACCGCGCAGAGACTGGAAATCGGCATTGCGCAGGGCTTCGCGCACGGCTTCGAGATCCGACAGATCGCCATCGAGCGAGGCGATCGCCGCATCGAGCAGCATGGCCGTGTCATAGGCCTGCATCGCGTACATGGCCGGCACGCGGCCATAGGCTTCCTCGAAGGCCGCGACGAATTCCGCATTGCCGGGCGTGTCCATATCCGGCGTCCAGGTGGTGCCGGAATACATGCCGAGCGCATCGGCCTGCTGTGCGGGCAGGTTGGTCTCGTCCACAGTGAAGGCGGAGAGGAATGGCACGCGGTCGGTCAGGCCGGCCTGCGAATATTGCCGCACCAGATTGATGCCCATGCCGCCGGGCATGAAGGTGAACACGGCATCAGGCTGCATCGCCGAGATGCGCGCGAGCTCGCCCTGGAAGTCCAGCTGGCCGAGCGGCACATAGACCTCGTCGACGACCTCGCCGGTGAAATGGCGCTTGAAGCCGGAGATGGAATCGCGGCCCGCCTGGTAGTTCGGCGCCATCAGGAAGACGCGGGTGTAACCGCGCTGCTCGGCCACCGCGCCCATCACCTCGTGCACCTGGTCGTTCTGGTAGGAGGTGTTGAAATAGTTCGGATGGCACTGCTCACCGGCCAGATCCGACGGTCCGGCATTGGAGCTGATCAGGATCCGGTCGGATTCGACGATCGGACGCTGAATCGCCTGCGCCACGTTCGAGAAGATCGGCCCGACGACGAAATGCACGTCGTCGCGTTCGATCAGGCCGCGTGCGCGGGTGACCGCGACATCGGGCTGCAATTCATCGTCGATGATGAAGATGTTGGCATCGAGCCCGCCGAGCTGGCCGCCCAGCTTCTCGACCGCCAGCAGGAAGCCGTCGCGGGCCTGTTCGCCGAGTGCGGCGGGCGGGCCGGACAGCGTATACATCAGCCCGATGCGCACTTCGTCTGCCTTGGCGGCACCCGCCGCCATGCCGAGCGCGAGCGTCGCGCCGGCGAGCACTTTGATGGTCTTCATTCTCCCGATCTCCCATTTATGCCGGTGGCGTCGTTGCGCCCCGTTCCCCTCAGTTTGACCGCTGCCGCCGCGTCGGAAAAGCCCCATGGCGTATTTTTGCCGGGATGATGCGCCTTTGCCCGCCGTCTGTCGCGGCTTATCCTCTCTCGGCCCGCTTGTCGCGGGCACCCGATGGGCGGCGCTGTGTCTGCTTTTTTCCCTGATCCGGCTTCGCCTTTGAAGAAGGCTTCCGACGCGGCTTGACGGCTCCCCTCGCAACCTGAATATTTGAAGCTTAAAACAAACCGGCGAAATCCCGCAAGAGGGTATTCGAGAGGGTTTTCCGATCTTGCGCAAACGAGGGGATCGCGATGGGAGCCGAAACGGCGGCGCAGCGGGGGGAGCGGGGAACGAGCGTCCGGCATGTTCTGGTGACGGGCGGTGCACGCGGCATCGGCCGCGCCGTCGCATCGGCCTTCCGTGAGCGGGGGATGCGCGTGAGCATTCTGGGTCGCGACCGCGCCGCCCTTGATGAGGCGCTCGCCGCCGGCGTGGCCGATTTCGCGATGAGCGCCGACGTCACGGACGAACAGGCCATGGCGGAGGCGATTCGCGCAGCATGCGAGGCGGGCGGGGCGATCGATTGCCTCGTCGCCAATGCCGGTGCGGCCACGACGGCGCCGTTTGTGCGCAGCACTGCCGCGCAGTTTCGCGCCATGACCGAGGTCAATCTGATCGGCGTGGTCAATGCCATCCACCCGGTCCTGCCGGGGATGGCCGAGCGCGGCTTCGGGCGCATCATCGTCGTCGCCTCCACCGCTGCGCTCAAGGGCTATGCCTATGTGAGCGCCTATTGCGCCGCCAAGCACGCGGCGCTGGGCCTGGTGCGGGCGCTGGCGCTGGAGACGGCGCGCAAGGGGGTCACCGTCAATGCGCTGTGCCCCGGCTTCACCGATACCGACATGGTCGCGAGCGGCATCGAGGCGGTGATGGCCAAGACCGGGCGCTCGCACGAGGAAGCGCTCGCGGATTTCGTCGCACACAATCCGCAGGGCCGCCTCGTCGCGCCGCGCGAGGTGGCCGATGCCGCGCTCTGGCTCGCGGGCGAGGGCGCCGGTGCGGTGACGGGACAGGCGATTGCGATCGCGGGGGGAGAAGTATGACGCGCGGAGTTTCATCATGAGCCGCAATCTCGCACAGGCGGACGAGCCCCCGGTGCTCGATTACGAGACGGGCGCGGCCATGGCGCCGGCGGAACATGCCGCGGAGCTGCGCCTGTGGCTGCGTCTGCTCACCTGCTCGACCATGATCGAAGGTGAAATCCGCCGGCGGCTGCGCGAGCGTTTCGACGTGACGCTGCCGCGTTTCGATCTGATGGCGCAGCTCGCCCGGGCGCCGCAGGGGCTCACCCTGTCGGAACTCTCCCAGCGCATGATGGTGTCGAACGGTAATGTCACCGGTCTCGTGGAGCGCCTCGTCGAATCAGGGCATCTGAGCCGCCGCAAATCCGCGCATGACCGGCGCTCGCATCTGGTGGCGCTGACGCCGCAGGGGCGGGAAGCGTTTCGCGCCATGGCCGTCGAGCACGAGGCCTGGATCGCGGATTTCTTCGGCGATCTCGATGCAAGCGAGATCGACGGATTGATGGCGCTGCTCGGCAAGGCCAAGGCCTCGACCCGCCGCGCCGTCTCCGCCGGGATCGCACGGCCAGAAGAAGAAGACCGGGAGGACAATCCATGACCCGTTACGCCAATCCTGTGACCCTGCCGGTCGCGGGCTATACGCCGCGCCATTTCCGCCTCTGCGTCGAGGCCGGCATCGCGACGGTGACCCTCGACCGGCCCGAGAAGAAGAATCCGCTCACCTTCGACAGCTATCGCGAGCTCACCGATTTCTTCCACGCGCTGGGGCACGACGATTCGATCGGGGCCGTGATCCTCACCGGCGCCGGCGGCAATTTCTCCTCCGGCGGCGACGTGTTCGAGATCATCGGCCCGCTCACGCGGATGAACACCCGCGACCTCACCTCCTTCACCCGCATGACCGGCGAGCTCGTCAAGGCGATGCGCGCCGCGCCGCAGCCCGTCATCGCCGCCGTGGACGGTATCTGCGCCGGGGCCGGGGCGATCATGGCGATGGCGAGCGACATCCGGCTTGCCGGCGAGAAGGCGAAGGTGGCCTTTCTCTTCAACAAGGTCGGCCTCGCCGGCTGCGACATGGGCGCCTGCGCCATCCTGCCGAGGATCATCGGCCAGGGGCGCGCCAGCGAATTGCTCTATACGGGCCGCTTCATGCGCGCCGAGGAGGGCGTTTCCTGGGGCTTCTTCTCGCGCATCGTCGCGGGTGATGCGCTGATGAAGGAAGCCGCCGACCTCGCCGCCGAGATCGTCTCCGGCCCCAACTACGCCAACACCATGACCAAGCGCATGCTCGCCATGGAATGGGCCATGTCGGTCGAGGAAGCGATCGAAGCCGAGGCGGTCGCCCAGGCCCTGTGCATGACCACCAACGATTTCCGCCGCGCCTTCGAGGCCTTCGCCGAGAAGCGTCAGCCCAATTTCGAGGGGGATTGAGATGGGTACCCCCTCCATGACGCACTCGCCCGAATCTCCCTCCCCTAAGGGGAGGGGTAGGGGTGGGGTGACGGCGACGCGCTCTCGGAATGATCCGCCGCGCTCCATGTCGGCGCCCCTTCGCGCTTTCGCGCGAAATCACCCCACCCTCAATCCCTCCCCTGAGGGGAGGGATGTCGCCCGGGGAAGCGCCCATGTCTGATCGCAGCTTCATCACCTGGCCGTTCTTCGCGCCGCGCCATGCCGAGCTGCTCGATCGGCTCGATGAATGGGCGCAGGCCAATGTCGCGGGGCTCGTCGATCACCACGATATCGACGGCTCCTGCCGCAAGCTCGTCGCGGCTTTGGGCGAGGCGGGGTTTCTTGATATCGCCGCACCGTCCGCCGATCAGGGCTTCGACGTGCGCAGCCTGTGTCTGGCGCGCGAGCGGCTGGCCTGGCATGCGGGGCTTGCCGATTTCGCCTTCGCCATGCAGGGGCTCGGGACCGGGCCGATCAGCCTGTTCGGCACGAAGCAGCAGAAGGCGGATTACCTGCCCCCGGTGGCAGCCGGCAAGCGCATCGCCGCCTTCGCGCTTTCCGAGGCCGAGGCCGGTTCCGATGTCGCGGCGATGGCGACGACGGCGCGGGCCGACGGCAATGACGCCTACGTCATCGACGGCGAGAAGACCTGGATTTCCAATGGCGGCATCGCGGATCACTACGTGGTCTTTGCCCGCACCGGCGAGGCGCCCGGCGCGAAGGGCATATCCGCCTTCATCGTCGATGCGGATACGCCCGGCCTCGCGATCGCCGAGCGCATCGACGTGATCGCCCCGCATCCCCTGGCGCGGATCCGTTTCGCGAATTGCCGCGTGCCGGCGAGCAGCCTCATCGGCGAGGCCGGGGGCGGGTTCAAGGTGGCCATGGCGACCCTCGACGTGTTTCGCGCCAGCGTCGGCGCCGCCGCGCTCGGCATGGCGCGGCGCGCCCTCGACGAGGCGCTCGGGCGGGCGAGCGGGCGGCATCTGTTCGGCGCGCCGATGAGCGATCTGCCGCTGACCCAGGCCGCACTCGCCGAGATGGCGCTCGATATCGACGCTTCCGCGCTGCTCGTCTATCGCGCCGCCTGGACCAAGGACCAGGGTGCTCCCCGCGTCACCCGCGAGGCATCCATGGCCAAGCTCCATGCCACCGAATCGGCGCAGACAGTGATCGACAAGGCCGTCCAGATCTTCGGCGGCCTCGGCGTCACCTCCGGCGTCAAGGTCGAGGAATTGTACCGCGAGGTGCGGGCGCTGCGGATTTATGAAGGCGCCAGCGAGGTCCAGAAACTCGTCATCGCCCGCGAAACCCTCAAGGCGGCGGGAGGTGGATGATGGGTGATGCAGGACAATCTCCCCTCTCCCTTCGTGGGGAGGGGCCGGGGGGGAGGGGCCTTGATGGAGGGCGTGGCGCTTTCCGGCAAGGGCGTGCTTCCACCCTCACCCCTGTCCCCTCTCCACAAGGGAGAGGGGAACGCCTGGATTTCCTCCCACACACGCAAATCATCAGGAGATCGCGCCATGACCCGCACTGCGCATCGTGACGGTTTTGCGCGGGACCATCTGCCGCCGCGCGAGAGCTGGCCGGAATTCATCTTCGCCCGGCCCGAGCTCGAATATCCCGAGCGGCTCAACTGCATCGACGCCTTCCTCGATGCCCATATCCGCGCGGGGCGTGGCGACAGGCCGTGCCTGATCACGCCGCAGGCGCAATGGCGCTATGCTGATCTGCATGAGAAGGTGAACCGCATCGCGAATGTGCTGGTGAACCGGCTCGGTCTGGTGCCGGGCGAGCGGGT
>PXAW01000178.1 GCA_003567055.1 Hyphomicrobiales bacterium | reverse complement strand
ATTCGCTGCAGCTGGTCGCCTCCCTCGTCACCATGCAGAAGGGCATCGTGCCCGAAGGCCCCGCCCGCGATGCGCTCGTCGAGACGCAGACGCGCATCGCCGCGATCTCGCAGGTCCACCGGCGGCTCTATACCTCCAGGGATGTGCACCAGGTCGAGCTCGACGCCTATCTCACCGGCCTGATCGAAGAGCTCGACCAGTCCATGCGCGCCTCCGGTACCGGGAATGCCATCCGCCTTGAAGTCGAGAGCGTCGAAGCCCCAACCGATCAGGCGATCTCTCTCGGGGTGATCGTGGTCGAACTCGTCACCAATGCCACCAAATACGCCTACCCGGAAGGCGCCCCGGGCGAAATCCGGGTCTTCCTGCAGCGCGAGGACGGCGCGCGCGTCCGCCTCACGGTCGAGGATGACGGGGTCGGTTTCGACATATCCGGCCCACCGCAGGGCAGCGGATTGGGTACCCGGATCGTCAAGGCGATGGCGGCCAATCTCAAGACCGAGATCCATTTCGACCCCGCCCATACCGGCACCCGCGCCATGCTCAGCTTCGACATCCCGCAGGAGAGCGCGGGGACGGGCGAGGATGAAGCGCCGGCGGCTTGAGGGGCAAAATCCACAACAATCTAAAGGCACCCAGAGATATATAGAATATTTAATTGCATCAAAAATCCAAGACAATTATTGATCGCGACAACCGATTGCGCGTGACTCCGGTTGCACGGCAAACGCCGGGGTACGTCCCCATTTCTCGTTCGGAGGCTTTCTGGTGGATACCAGTACTCGGGTAACAAGATTGTGGACGCAGATCCGATACCCGCTGAGTGGCATACTCGGCTGGACGGGAACAGTCATCGGGATTGTCGCCGGGATCGCAACGTTTTTATCCGTCGTTTTTGCAACGGACACTGCGCGAGAACTGATCTGGTCACTCGCGCTTGCTGCAATCGCCATCATCGCGTTTTCTGTCCTTGTCTACCAGAATGTAAGACGGTCGAAAGCGGAATCATTTTTTAGCAAGATTGGCGATATAGCTCAGGCTGCTGAAATCGAACGCAATCTGTATAGCTATTTGGTGAAATTACTTGAGATAAAATGCCAGAACCGCGAGATTTCAAAAAAAGAAATTGCGGCAATACATCATAATTTTCGCCATATACTAACAGTATATGCACAAATATTTTCTCAGACGTCGGGAAGCCGTTGCAGGTTATGCATCAAAATACTACGAACCAAGACAGACACTGGGGAAACCAATCCACCAAAAATTGAGGATATGTATGTATATTGCCTTGCTCGCGACTTTCAATCAGCAGAGGAAAACAAAATTCATGATGAAAAACGCAAAGCCGAATACCTTGATGCGCTAGCAGACAATAGTGACTTTCTTGCGCTTTGGGATCAAGAGACGGTAAGCGACAACATATTTTTTAGCAATGACCTACGAAAAGAAAACGACTATGCAAGCAGCAGTCTTAATTATTTTAGAAACATTCAAGGAAATCCGAACAAGAATACTGATAATAATAAATCTTGGCCACTATATTATGTTTCAACGATTGTCTGGCCAATAAGGCAGGATTCCGTTGATGTACTTGGTATAGATGGAACAACGCAACGTGGATTTCTTGCCGTTGATAGCCGAATGCCTTATGCTTTTGATCGCGATTCACACGGGGCATTGGGTCAAATGATCGCAAGTTCACTGTATCCGCTTATCGATCTGTACACGGAATTACTGGACTGATATGAGCCTTCGTGGAGGAGAAACCCGTTATGAGTGAAACTGATTCGAAACCAGCCGGATATGCATTGACGGGCATTGAGAAGGCACCGGGTCGAAACGAGTTCTATCTCACGGTCAGTCGTGACGGGCGCGCCGTGGGGCGGGTAAAGGTACGCGCTCCGAGTAGTGCTCCGACATTTTATGACGAGCCGGAAGCTCCGATCCGCCCACAGGAACCCGCTGAAACGGCACCTCGAAGGGCTGAACGGGTGGGCTGACGCACCCCGTTTGAAGCCCTCTCCCTATTCCCGCGGCGCGAGCGCCGCGAGCGGGGTGATGCGCAGCGAGGTGATGCGGTTGCGGGCCTTGCGCAGGACCTGGAAGCGGAAGCCGTGGAAGGTGAAGGCCTGGCCGGCATCGGGGATGAGCTGGGCCTCGTGGATGACGAGGCCGGCAATGGTGGTGGCCTCCTCGTCGGGCAGGTTCCAGTCCATCACCCGGTTGAGATCGCGGATCGGCACCGAGCCCTCCGCATGCACGGAGCCGTCCGGCTGGACGCGCACGCCCTGCACCGAGAGATCGTGCTCGTCCTTGATGTCGCCGACGATCTCTTCGAGGATGTCCTCCAGCGTCACCAGCCCCTCCACCTCGCCGTATTCGTCGACGACCAGGGCGAAGTGGGTCTTCTTGGAGAGGAAGGCGCGCAGCTGGTCGCGCAGGCTGGTCATGTCGGGCACGAACCACGGCTCGTAGGAGATCTGCGCGATCTTGAGCTTCTCGGCGTCGCCGCCCACGGAATCGAGCGCGCGCAGCAGATCCTTGGCGTGCAGGATGCCGACGATGTTCTCGTGCTTGTCGCGCCATAGCGGCATGCGCGTATAGGGCGAGGCCAGCACCTCGCGCACGATCTCGGCGGCGGAGAGATCGGCATTGATGGTGCGCATCTTGGTGCGGTGGACCATGACGTCGGCCACCGACAATTCGTGCAGATCGAGCAGGCCGCCGAGCATGTCGCGCTCGGTCTTGGCGACGCCGCCCTCCTTGTGCAGCAGATCGACCTGGCCGCGCAGTTCTTCGGTCGCGGAGAGCACGTTGCTCATGGAGCCGAGCTCGAGCCCGAAGCGCCGCAACAGCCAGCGGATGAAGAACTCGATCGCCATGGTGAGCGGGCCGAAGATGCGCACGATCACCGAGATCGGACGCGCGACGAACAGCGCCACCTTGTCCGGGGAATTGATCGCCACGGTCTTGGGCAGGATCTCGGAGAAGACGATCACGAAGATCGAGACCACGAGCGTGGCATAGATGATGCCGACCTCGCCAAACAGGGTCAGCAGCACGCCGGTGGTCAGCGAAGCAGCCGCCGTATTGACCACGTTGTTGCCGATCAGAATGCCGCCGATCAGCCGCTCGCGGGCCTCGAGCATGCGGTTGACGATGCCCGCACGCAGATCGCCGCTGCGCTCCAGCGCCAGCATCCGCGCCCGCGACGAGGCCGTCAGCGCCGTCTCGCTGCCGGAGAAGAAGCCCGACAGGACAAAGCAGACGAACACGGCGAGCAGCGATATCCAGACAGAGGTTTCCATAACGTCAAGCTCCGCTCAAACCGGCTGTCTCCTGCGCGAGGAAGGCGCGCACATCCTGCGCGGGCACGTCCTTGGCGATGAAGCTCGCCCCGATCCCGCGCGCGAGGATGAAGGGCAGCGCGCCGCCGACCACCTTTTTAT
>PXAW01000307.1 GCA_003567055.1 Hyphomicrobiales bacterium | reverse complement strand
GGATCGGATAGGCGAGCCGCGCCTGTTTCGAGATCAGCTCCTGCTTGTCCGCATCATATTCCAGCGTCGCCTTGGTCAGCGGGCAGACGAGGATTTCCAGCAGTTTGGGATCGATGCCGAAAGCTGGGGCAGCCTCGTTCCCGGGTGATTCGTCTTGCGGTTCTGACATGGTTGCGGTCTTCCTCGCGGCCATTGCCGGCACCTGATGCGCCGGCGCGGCTCATTGCATGGTGGGCGACGAATCGTCGTCGTTGCTGCCGCGCAAGACCTCGATCTCGGTCAATGCGATCAGCGCCTCGGCGCGATTCTTCAGATCCGGCGCCTCGAGCAGCGCCTGCTTCTCCGCAGTGCCGAAGGGGGTCATCATGCACAGGGCATTGACCAGGGCCTCGTTGGGCGCCTGTTCGACACCGCGCCAGTCGACCTCGATCTCCATCACCTTGACGAATTGCCGAAGGGCCGCGATCAGGCGCTTGCGATCGACCTCGTCCTCGCCGGCGCGGGCGATGAAATCGGTCTCGAAGGCCGAGAAATCCGTGCGCACCTGACGGTAGGGCGTCATCACCGTGAGCTCTTCGACCACACGAAACCGCGCAATGCCGGTGAGCGTGAGCAGGTAGCGCCCGTCACCGGTCTCCGCGAGCTGGGTGATGCGCCCGGCGCAGCCGACCCGGTAGAGCCGCCCGGGCGTGGCGTTTCCGCCCTCGCCGGAGCCGGGTATCCCGTCTGATTCCGGCTGCACCATGCCGATCAGCCGTTCACCGCGCAGGGCATCATCGATCATCGCCATGTAGCGCGGCTCGAAGATGTTCAACGGCATCTGGCCGCGCGGCAGCAGCAGCGCGCCGGGGAGGGGGAAAACCGGGATCACGTCGGGGCAATCCCGGGGCCCGCGATAGACGACATTCGTGGGCATGGGGCCCTCCGCTTATTTGAACAGCACAGCCGAAAGTTTGCGGCGCCCGGCAATGCTCGCAGGATCCTTCGGCCCCCATGCCTCGAAGAATTCCAGGAGCTGCTTGCGCGCACCATCCTCGTTCCATTCACGGTCGCGCTTGACGATCTCGACGAGATGCTCCGCCGCCTCCATGCGTCGGTTGGCGCCGGCCAGCGCGGTCGCGAGATCGAAACGCGCCTGATGATCGTCGGGATCGGCGTCGAGCTTTGCTTCGAGCTCCGCAGTATCACCCAGCTTTCCGGCCTGCTCGGCGAGATCCAGCGCCTTGCGCACGGCGGCAATAGCAGGATCGTCCTGCTTGTCTTCCGGCGTCATGTCGAGAAAACGGCGGGCGCCCTCGAGATCCTGCAATTCGAGATGCAGCCGGGCCATGCCGGCGATTGCCGTGGCATTATCGGGCTCCTGCTGGAGCACGGCAGCGAAGAGCTGCGCTGCACCCTGCACATCACCATCCGCCGCGAGCTTCTGCGCCTCTTCGAGCCCCTGCTCGACCGGCGAGGGGCCGGGAGCGCCGCCGAGCTTGGCGATGAAGGCATCGATCTGGCTTTCGGGCACGGCGCCCATGAAACCGTCGACCGGCTGGCCCTTGCTGAAGGCGATCACGGCGGGGATCGACTGGATGCCGAGCTGGCCGGCAATGGCGGGGTGGTCGTCGATATTCATCTTGACGAGCTTGACCTTGCCGGCCGCCTTGGTCACCGCCTTTTCGATCACCGGGGTGAGCTGCTTGCAGGGCCCGCACCAGGGCGCCCAGAAATCGACGAGAACCGGCTGGTTCATCGATTCGGCGATCACGTCCTCGCGAAACGTCGCGGTGGTCGTCTCCTTGATCAGGTCGCCGCCCGCCTGCTGCGCCGCGCCGGGTGCGGGGGTCGCCTGTCCCGTCATCGAATTGCCGAACATGCTCGTCTCACTCTCTGGCTCTTTGCGCCGCTGCGCGCGGCATCATCTGGGTGTCGCGCCGGCGGCGCAGGGTTGCTCTCAAGATGGGATCGCCGCGTCGTTTTGACCAGCCCCGGAATCTGCGGATTCCTCCGGCGGCACCGGCAGGTCGAGAATGCGGGTCTCGTGGCCGTGCTCCGCAAGGAAGGCGATCAGGTCGGCCACGCGCATCGAGGTGGTCATGGTATTGATCAGCGGATGGGCGTTGATGATCTCCTGATCGGCCAGGCGCCGGTCGAGCACGAAGGAGATCTTCTCCGGCGGCGCATTCACCAGCGCAAGCGGCGTCACCGAACCCGGCTCGACGCCAAGAAGCTCCCCGAGCAGCTCCGCCGAGCCGAAGGAGAGCCGTCCGGAGCCCCCGATCACCGGGTGCAGCCGCTTGAGATCGACCGGGCTCTCGGATTCCGCCGTCACCAGGAAGATGCGGCTCTTCTTGTCCTTCAGGAAGAGGTTCTTGGTATGCCCGCCGGGAATGCGCGCCTTGACATGTTGCGATTCGGCGACCGTGAACACGGCTTCGTGCTCGGTCGTGGTGGTCGCGTAGCCGCGCTGATCAAGGGCGGCGAGAAGCTGTTGCGGTGTCATCATGGCTTCGCTTGTAACCATGCATGGGCCGGGCCTCAAGGCGTGCGGCGCTTCGCGATGAGACTCCGCATGAGATTCGGCAAAAAATTCCCCACAAAATTCCCCACAAAATTCCTCTTGCAAAGCCCGCGCGTCTGGTTCATATCAGCGCCATCGACGCGGTGGCCACCATCGCAGGCGTCCGGGAACGGGCGCTACGGAGCGTGCGGGTGTAGCTCAGGGGTAGAGCACAACCTTGCCAAGGTTGGGGTCGTGGGTTCGAATCCCATCGCCCGCTCCAGTTTCCTTTCTTTCAGAGCTGTTTCTCGGTCGCCCGAAGGCCCAGGCCATTCGGGACAGTGCCGCGTTTCTCGACAACGTCGCACGCCTTGCTGAGACGCTCGGTCGGGCGTTTTGCAAGACAGATCCGCAGTCGGGTTCGCGCGCAGGTCTCAGAGCGCATGCCGACCTGACGGAACGTGCTCTAATTGATCAGACAATAAAAAAGGCGGCAAGTGCCGCCTGTTTGTGCATTTCGTTATCAGGGCAGCAATGCCGCCAGAGAGAAGGTCGGGGCGGAGAGCGTCGCCAGACTGATGATGGCCGCCGCGCCGATCGCGCCGAAAACAACGGAAACACCGAGCATCGGCATGAGATCCCTGTTGGCTATCCTGAACACATTCATGGTTCTGACCTCCCGTTTCGCATTCCGACAACACTGCGAATGCAAGATCGGTTCCAGAATTCCTTAACAAAATTTTTTGCGTCGCAATATCCGCATGAATGCGCAGGGCTGCAACGTTCTGTCGAGGCCCTGCGCAGCTTTGCGACCTGTGCGCCGGTCTCCCGGCGCACATTGATGGCGCGTTGCAGCGCAGCTCTCAGTGCAGCGCAGCACCGTCGCCGGGCTTGTCGGCCGGATTGTCCGGGCCGGGCGGCAGCGCGCCCGTCGCCGCCGCGATCCCGCCGATCATCAGCCCCAGCGGACCG
>PXAW01000449.1 GCA_003567055.1 Hyphomicrobiales bacterium | reverse complement strand
GAGCGCCTGATCGAGGCGTTTGAGCATCACCACGCCGACACCCTCACCGATGGCTATGCCGTCGGCGGCATCGTCGAAGGTCTTGCAGCGCCCCGCCGGCGAGAGCATGCCCGCCTGGCTGGACGCGACCTGCTCATGCGGCCCCGGTGCCACGAAGACCCCGCCGGCCAGCGCCTGGCCGCATTCGCCGGCGGCAATGGCGCGACAGGCGAGATGAATCGCCACGAGAGAGGAGGAGCAGGCGGTATCCACCGCCAGAGTCGGTCCGGTGAGATTGAGCCAGTAGGCGACACGCGCCGGCAGCGCCGCCGCATGGTTGCCGAGCATCGCCAGCGCTTCGCTGGCCTCACCGCTCTCGGCCAGCAGCGTGCGATAGGAGCCGGCCATGGTGCCAGCGAAGACGCCGCAATCGCTGCCGTCCAGAGCGTCGCTCGCGATACCGGCATTCTCGAGCGCAAGCCCGGCATGTTTGAGGAAGAGCCGCTGCTTGGGATCCATCGCCAGCGCTTCCTCCGGCATCAGGCCATAGGCCACCGGATCGAAAGCGCCGACCCCGTCGAGCTGGCCCATGCGGCGGCTGATTGTCCGCCCGCGCTGATCGGGGCGCGGATCGTAATAGGCGTCGATGTCCCAGCGCTCGGGAGCAATCTCCGTGACGCAATCCGCGCCCGCGGCCAGATTGGTCCACAAAGCCGTGAGATCCTCCGCGCCGGCGAAGGCGCCGGATATGCCGATGATGGCGATCGCGTCGCCCGCAGCATCGGCATCGTCGCGCGCATCGACAGGAGCCGCCACGGGCCCGTTGCGGCTCTCGGGCTCGATATTGTTATCAAGCGCGACGCCGCCGGTCGGGCCCGCTTCGTGGTCGGCCCCGGCAGCCGCGAGCGCCCGGCTCAGCTGCCGCAAGCTGGGATGATTGAAGAACCAGGTGGCATCCATGGCGATGGCGAAGCGTTGCGAGAGGGCGCTCGCGCAGTCGCGTGCCGTGATCGAATCCATGCCGATGCGATCGAAGGGCATGGTGGCGTCGAGATCATCGGCATCGATGCGCAGCACGGCGGCGATGGCGTCGCGCACCGCCGCTTCCAGATCGGCCGGATCGGTCGCCGCAGCCCTGGCAGGCGCGGCCGTCGCGGCTGCCGCAGGCGGCGTTGTCGCTTGTGCCGTCACGGCTACGCCCCTCCGGCCCTCACCGGTGCCGTTGCGGGCGATATCCGCGAGAGCGGGTCCCTCATCCAGCCAGACGGGCAGTTCGCGGAAGGGATAATGCGGCAGCTGCGTGCGCGGGCTTCCCTCCGGCCAGAGCGGATGCCAGTCGATGGCGCCGCCGCGCACCCAATGCCGGGCCAGAGCGGTGGCGGCGTCGAAATCGCCGTACTCGGCGCGCAGCGCGGGAGCCTCGTCCTCCAGATCGATCCGCCCGGAAACGGTCTCCTCGCCCGGTATCCCGGCGAGCCAGGCCGCAAGGGCCGCGTCCAGCGCCTCGCGGGTCGCGACACAGAAGGCGACGCGGTAGCGCAGTGCCTCGCGATGCAGCTGGCTGGTGGCCGCGATCGCCGAAAGCGGGCCGATCTCGCCGGATTCGATATGCTGCCGCAGCGTGCCGCAGAGCTTGCGCAGGGCGGCTTCACCGGAGGCGGAAAGCGTCACGATCTCGACGGCGCGCGCCGGTGATCCCGGTGCGCAGGCCGGCGCCGGCGGCTCTTCAAGGATGACGTGGACATTCGTCCCGCCGGCGCCGAAGCCGCTGATGCCGGCGCGCAGCACGGCCTGTTCGGGCAGATCCGGCTGCCAGGGCATGAGCGCCCTGGGAATGCTGATGCCGCTGCCTTCGAGGGCGAGACGCGGATTGATCGGATCGCAGTGGATCGAGGGCGCGAGGCTGCGATGGGCGAACTGGCCGATCACCTTGGCGAGCGCGGCCATGCCGGCTGCCGCCTCGGCATGGCCGATATTGGCCTTCACCGATCCGATGGCGAGGGGGAATGCGCCGTCTTCCATATAGGCGCGGCGTATCCCGTCGAGCTCGATCGGATCACCCAGAGCCGTTCCCGTGCCGTGCGCCTCGACATAGCTGACGCTGGATGGTGCGATCGCGGCATCCGCCAGGGCCGCGCGAATGGCCTGTGCCTGCTGCTGCGGGCGCGGTACGGTGAAGCCGTTGGCGCGCCCGCCATGGGAGACGCCGATCCCCTTGACCAGGGCATGGATGCGCTCACCCGTCGCCTGCGCCTCCGGCGCGCGGCGCAGCACCACGATGCCGGCGCCCTCGGCGGGGACGTAGCCGTCTCCGCCATCGGCGAAGGCGCCGCAGCGCCCCTGTGGCGAGAGAAACAGGCCCTGCTGAAGCTGGCGATACTTGAACGGATGCACCGACAGATTCACGCCGCCGACGATGGCGAGCTCGATCTCGCCGAGGCGCAAGGCGTCACAGGCGAGCTTGAGTGCCATCAGCGATGACGAGCACATCGTGTCGAGGGTCAGGCTCGGACCGTTCAGATCGAGCAGGAAGGACAGCCGGTTGGCAATGGCTGCGAGGGTGGCGCTGGCATGGGTATCGGCCGCCCCGGCTCGCCAGTGGTCGCGGGCGAGCAGCTGATACTGGTTCCACATCGCGCCCATATAGACGCCGACCGGACGGCCCGCGAGGGCGGAAGGCACGATGCCCGCATCTTCCAGCGCATGCCAGGCGGTCTCCAGGACGATGCGCTCCTGCGGGTCCATGGCGCAGGCTTCACGATGCGATATTCCGAAGAACGGATAGTCGAAATGTGCGATTCCCTCCCGAAAACCGCCCTTCATCGCTTCGCGATCATCCTGCGCCGCGAAGGCCTGCCAGTCCCAGCGTGATTGCGGGATCGGCGTCACGGCGTCGCGCCCCTGCGCGAGCAGTTTCCAGAACTGCGCCATGTCCTGCGCCCCGGGCATCCGGCAGGCGGTGCCGATGATGGCGAGATCGGGCCTTGGCTGCGCCAGACGATAGCCGCCACGCGCAGCTGCGCGGCCGGTATTCACGGAAGGCGCCGGCATTGGCGTGACGGGTTGCGGCGGGGTCCCGGCTTCGCCCGGCAAATCCTCGACATATCGCTCCAGATCGGCGGCGAGCGCGCCGAAATCCCGGAATCCGTAGAGGAGTGTGGCTGCGAGCGGTTTGCCGCAGGCGCGTGACAGCCGCGCCGCGAGCCCGGTCGCATCGGGCGAGGAAAGTCCGAACTGGTCGATGGGGCGGCGCCAGTCGAGGCTCTGCGCATCGATCCCGGTTTCCGCCGAAAGCGCCTTCGCCACCCATTCGCGCGCGATCTGTCGCGCATCCGTTGACGGGGTGCGTTGCTTCGACGTTTCTTCCTGCTGCTTGCGCGGCGCGGCAGCCTGCTGATCCTGCGCGCGAAGCCCGGCTTCGCGACCGGCGAGCCAGGCCTCGATCCGCACCGGATCGCCGAATCCCACCAGGTGATTGCCGGAGGG
>PXAW01000151.1 GCA_003567055.1 Hyphomicrobiales bacterium | reverse complement strand
GTCTGGTCGATGCCGCGTCAGAGCGTGACCATCAACGGGGAAGCGCCGCAGATCACGGTCCGTCAGGGGCGCCCCACCGTGAACATCGAACTCGCCCAGCCGCGTGTCAGCGTCATGATCCCCGAGCCTGAAGTGATCATCACATGGCCGGATTCGACCCTGAACGTCAGTGAGGTGACGCCGAATATCGAGGTCCGTATTCCGGAGCCGGTCGTCACCGTCAACATGCCCGAACCGTTGATCGAACTGACGATCGGCGGAGCCGGTCCGACGGATCTGTTCGAACTCGAAGACGGACGCTTCGCGCCGCAGGGCGTCTCGTAAGCAGACCTGGAGCCGCAGGAACGCAGAGCGGAATCGCGCAAAACATAGTGATCACGCAGTCCGCACACACGTATATACGCCCTGCTTTTGCGCCATTTCTGCATTGAAGAACACGGGACCACCGTAAATTCCAAATTTCCAGACCATAAATTGTCTTTATAATTTTTGGATCGAATCGATTTTATGATGGCTGAGTAATAAAATCTGACCGAATTACAACACCGAATGCTTTTTTACTCACTGAATAAATAAATTCAACGGAACCCCGTAGCGCAAATGGCGTTGTCTGACACGGTGCCGCTCGCCGAGCGGCATGCCCGGAGTCCAGCACATGAAAACACGCGTTCATTCACGGAAGCTTTCGCTCCTCGCAGGGATCGCGGTCGCGACCTTTGCCTTCGCTGCTCCTGATCGCGCGCCGTCGAACCTGGCGCAGATCACTCTGATTGCTTCCGCCGAGGCGCAGACGCGCCTGAGCATCAGCGTGTTCTATGACGAGCTCGCGCCCCATGGCCGCTGGATCCGGCATCCCGCTCACGGCTATGTCTGGACACCGCGCGACGTGCGACCCGGATGGCGACCCTATACCGAGGGCCGCTGGATCCATACGGTCCGGCACGGATGGTACTGGCAGTCGAGCGAGCCGTTCGGCTGGGCGACCTATCATTACGGGCGATGGGGCTACCAACGCGCCTATGGCTGGTACTGGGTCCCCGGCACGCAATGGGCCCCCGCATGGGTCGTCTGGCGCGTCGGAGGCGATAGCATCGGCTGGGCTCCGATTGCACCGGATCGCCGTGGCTATGCCATAGCCTACCCGACGCGCTACCGGGCGCCGGTGGTCGAAAGCTGGGTCTTCGTCGAGATGCGCCATGTCAGCGCGGCGCTGCTGCTGGATCACGTCGTTCCCGTCCGCGAGATCCCGGTCTATCTGCGGGAGTCTCCGAACGTGGTCACGGTCAACATACAAAACAACATCATCATCAACCAGCCGATCGAGATCACGCAGATCCAGCAGGTTCTGGCCGAGCCCATGATCAGCGTCGAAGAGGTCACCTTCGTCACCGACCCGGCGCAGGCGGCTTCGAGCGATGACGACACGCAGCAGATCACGGCCTTCCAGGCCGACCTTGCTGCTCCGGCGGCGGATGAGACCCCACCGGATGCCGCCGAATCACCGGACGAGGTAGAGACCGTCACCCGGCTCGACGAAACCGTGGAGGACGTGCCGCCGGAAGCCGACTCGCCGGGCGCCGCCATGCTTGATGATGCCGATGTCGAAGCGGATCTTGAAGCCGATCTCGAAGAAGCTGTTGAGCCGACCCCTGATGACGCAGATCCGGTGGACGACCCGGCGCCCGCCGCAGCGCCTCCGGTTGATGAGGCTCCGGTAGACGAGGCTCCGGCAGAAGTTCCCCCGGTAGACGCTCCTGCGGTCGATACGCCGCCTGCCGAGACGCCTGCTCCCGAGGAGGCCCCCCCTGCTGATGCTGCGCCTGCGGCTCCGGCTGCCCCCTTGCCGGAAGCTGAACCGGAACCCGAACCGGCGATTGAACCCGCCCCCGCACCAGCGCCGGAACCCCAGGACATCCCGTCAGAACAGGATCCCGCAGTCGAGACAGATGTGATCCCGGAAGAAACGCCCGAAGAGACGCCCGAAGAAATTCCTGAAGAGACACCTGAAGAACGCGAGCGCCGTCTACTGCGTCAGCAATGATCAGCCACTGCCTGATCAAGTGAGGGAGGCGGATGGCATCCGCCTCCTTATTGCATGAAGAACGGCAAGATAAGGCTTGCCTGCGAAAAAGCGCCGAGGTGTCGATGCCCATGCGCGGTGAACGCCTGAACGAGAGCCTCTTCTACAGCATCGACTATGCGCGCAGCGCCATCGCCGAGTGGAGGGAGGATTTCAACACAGCGAGGCCTCACTCCTCGCTCGATTATCGGACCCCGGCGGCCGACACCGAATTCCTCGCCGCAACCGGCTCACCTCGCGCCCTATGGCGCAACAGAAACAGTCGAGGCTCTAAACGCGGCTGGATGAAAGTTCAGGCGTAAGTCATGACCGTGTGCATTGATCCCCGGAGTGGATAAGGAGCTGTCATATCGCGGTGCGTGACAACTGTGATAACTATCTCTAGTTTGTCAATTCTGCTCAGGAATGATCCTCGATATGGCAAGGAGGCACCAGGATGCGTGGATGGTCCGGATTGATCGCGATGGCCCTGCTGGCGCTGTCGACGGGCGCGCAGGCGCAAATCTCAACGGGCAATGACGCAGGTGGAGGCGGGCAGGCGGCGCCGTTTTCCAATGTGACCACCAGCTTCGACGGGATCAGCGTCAATGTCCGAAGGCTCGTCGCCGATCCGACCGCAGATGGCGCGGTACGCCTGATCTTCCAGCTCTCCAACACCGCCGACAAGGATCGCCGGATCCTCTTCACCGGCCCCAGAACCACATTGATCGACGAACTCGGCAATGTCCTCGTCGCGACGGAAACCGTCGGCATCGAAGCCTGCCTCCACAATAGAGACTGGTATATCGACATGAGCTGGTGCGGACGGGTTCGCGGCGATATCGCCACGCGGCTCGCCCCGAACGTGCCCGTCACCGTCGCCGTCAAGTTCGTACCCGGCAGCGGCTATTCGAAGGAACTCGCGGAACTGAGCAACACGGCCTCGCTCCGGTCCCGCATCGCGCATTACGCGAATGATCTCTCGGATGGCAAGACGGCCGATATCATCATCAACGACCTCCCCTTCCCGCGCTGAACCGCGCGCGCCCGGCCTGCTCAATAGGGGATGCGGTCGGGCTTGTTCAGCCAGGCCTCGAACACGGCCTTCGCATCCGCGCTCGGATGATGCTCGATGGGCAGGCTGCGTTCCTGCGGGGCTTTCGGGATCTCGTCGTAGAGGAACGAATCGTCAAAGCCGATCGCCGCCGCATCCGCGCGGGTATTGGCGTAGACGATGCGCGACACCCGCGCCCAATAGGCCGAGGCGAGGCACATCGGGCAGGGCTCGCAACTGGTAAAGAGCACCGCGCCCTTCAGCGAAAAATCCCCCACGGCCTGGCAGGCCCGGCGGATCGCGACGACCTCCGCATGCGCGGTCGGGTCGTTTGCCGAGGTCACCTGGTTCCAGCCCTCG
>PXAW01000215.1 GCA_003567055.1 Hyphomicrobiales bacterium | reverse complement strand
TGATCAAGAAAATCCTTGAAACCATCCGGAGCATTGGCCCGCACATTGGTCAATCCGGCAAAGCCACCGAAATAGCCGCCCTCCCATGAAGTGACCGGCGTCATCGCCGGGCCGCCATACTGGGTGCCGCGCAGCGGTCCGAAGACATCGGCGGCCATGGCCGGTGCCGCAGGGGCGATGAGCGCGGCGAGGATTGCCGTCGAGATGAAGTATCTGGCCCGCATCGTCTTTCCTCTTTGAAAGCGCCGCGTTGAATACGCGGTGTCATGCTGATTTCTGACTTGATACTGGTCTGTTAACCTTAACATTCGCTTACCAGCATCTGAAAATTGTATTAATCTCCGAAGTGCCATCTCAGGCCGGCGCGGAACTCATGCGATTCGAGGCTGCGCAGCGAAACGCCGCCGAAGCCGGTCGTGATGCCGGTATTGGCATGACGCAGGTTCAGATAGCGGTAGCCGAGATCGAGGCTCGTATTGGCCCCGGTATCGATCGCGACACCCGCCATCAGCGCCCAGGCGAAATCGTTACGGTTTTGATTCTTCAAGGTGGCGACCGTCGTGCCGGCGGAGGTGATTTCGTACTGGTTCAGGCGCTTGGCCGAGAAGCCGAGGCCGGCGCCGATATAAGGCGTGAACGCGTACCAGGTGCCGAGATCGAGATAGGCGTTGGCGAGCATCGTCGTGGCCGACATCTGGCCCTGATGATGCCAGTCGGCACCGCCGAAGCGGGTCTGACCGCGATAGCGGGCATCGAAACGATGGTCGATCGTCACATCAGCGCGCAGCCAGGAGTTGAACTGGTAACCTGCACCGGCGCCCAGGCTCATGCCGGTTCCCATACGGCGATTGGTATGTTCGTGCGTGCCCGGCGCATCGTTGCTCACGGCTGTTCCCAGCCCGGTCGAGCCGATTCCGACATCCCCGCGCAGATACCAGCCGGCGCCGAGCGGGCGGTCGCTGATGAGCGGCTGGTCGAGATCGGGGAGCGGCGGCAGATCCGCAGCATGTACGGTATTGGCGGCGAAACCGACCATGATGGCCGCCGCAATCGGCATTAACCTCGACATGACGAAGTCCTCGGCTGTGACAACGAATCGATTCGCGCCTGCTGCGCGATTTCTGATTTCGACTATCGCCGGTGATCGTTAAGTGATGATTAAGCTTAATGGAAAATTGCATTTTTCGATTGTGCGCCGACAAATGAAAAACGGCGCCCTCGGGGCGCCGTTTCCGGAACGTCGATCTTGATCGCGTTCAGACAGATCTGAAAAACGTCTGCAGATCAGTGCTTTCGAATCACCGGCTCGTCCCAATAGGCCGTGGTCGACTGCGGCGCAGCGAGCATCCAGCGCAGACCGACACGGATATCGTGCGAGTGCAGGTTGTTGAATACCCATGGCGTCTGTGACGTGCCGCCGCCGTTCTGGTCGCGCGCCGGGCCCCCGGTCTGCCCCTTGCCCATGTTCAGGTAGCGATAGCCGACATCCATTTTCATGGTGTCGCTGAACTGATAGGCAAAGCCGGTATGCAGCGCCCAGGCGAAATTCGTGCGTGCTCCCGCAGGTGCCGTCGCGACCGTCGGATTCCCGGGCGTGAGGTTGATGTCCCGGAAACTGCCGATGCGCACACGTGCGAAGCCGATACCGGCGCCGACATAAGGTGTCAGCCCACCCCAGGTTCCAAGGTCGAGGTAAGCATTGGCAAGGCCGACCCACTCGGTCTTCGCCGCGTCGAAATAGTTCACACCGTCGGCCGCCGTCGTGCCGTCCGGCTGCAGGATCTGCTCGGTGGCACTGTAGCGTGAGCGGGTGCGGTATTCACCGGTCACATCAGCACGGAACCAGTTGTTCACCTGGTAGCCGACACCGACACCGATGCTCGCGGCCGGATTGAAGGATTGCTTGATAAAATCGATCCTGTTGCCGGCATTGATCACGCGCGCATCAAGATCCACGTTGGTGAGATCCTTCAGATGCTGCTGCGTCACGCCGACATCGCCGCGCAGATACCAGCCGCCGCCGATCGCGACGGGCGGGGGCGCCGGCTCGTAGACCGGGGGAGGGGCGGGGAGATCGGCGGCAAGGGTCGCGGACCCGGTGGTGAGCAGGGCTGCGCCGGTGAGCGCGATCCCGGCAATGGCGGTTCCGGCAAAGGCTGAAAGCCGAACTTCACGCATGACAGACTGTCCTCTTCGAGCATCGAACGCAGGCGGCGCGAAGCAGCGCGCGTTGGTAAGACTTCCCGAAGAATGCACCGGATTTCTTAAATACGACTTAAAGTTAAATCTTAGGCCTAATATTCTTCTCCAAACGGCTATACGCAGCGTTTCGTTCCGAAACGTAATGTAGCTTCAACATCCTGTGATTGCAGCGATTTTCAGGCTGCCACGCGGCTGATCACGCCGACGATATCGTCGACGACACGGCTGACGAGGTCGGCATCATCGCCTTCTCCCATCACCCGAATCACCGGTTCCGTGCCGGAGGCGCGGATCACGAGACGGCCATTGCCGTTCAGGCTTTTGCGTCCGGCCTCGATCGCGCCGTTGACGCGCTCGTCACCAAGCGGATCGCCGCCGGCATAGCGCACGTTCTTGAGGATCTGCGGCAGGGGATCGAAGCTGTGGCAAACCTCAGAGACCGGCTTCTCGCTACGCTTGACTACGCCCAGAAGTTGCAGCGCGGCGACGAGGCCGTCGCCTGTCGTGGTATAATCCGACATGATGATATGACCGGATTGTTCGCCGCCAAGATTATACCCATGGGCGCGCATGTGCTCGAGCACATAGCGATCACCAACGGCGGTGCGGATCGTCTCGAGGCCGAGGCCCGCGAGGTAGCGCTCGAGCCCGAGATTGGACATGATCGTCGCCACGATGCCGGGTTTCGACAGCCGCTCGTCCTCCCGCCAGCTGCGCGCGATCGCCGCCATCAGCTGGTCGCCATCAACCAGCTGGCCTTTTTCGTCGACGATGATCACCCGGTCGGCGTCACCGTCGAGGGCGATACCGATATCGGCGCGCAATTCGCGCACTTTGGCCTGGAGCGCTTCAGGCGCGGTCGAGCCGACCTCGCGGTTGATGTTCATGCCGTCGGGTTCGACACCGATGGCGAAGACCTCCGCACCAAGCTCCCAGAGCGCATCCGGTGCGACCTTGTAGGCGGCGCCGTTGGCGCAATCGAGCACGATGCGCAGCCCGTCGAGATCAAGGCCGCGCGGCAGGGTGCGCTTGGCGAACTCGACATAGCGCGCCTGTACCCCCTCGACGCGCTTGGCCCGCCCGAGCTGCGAGGCGGTGGCGAGCCGTCTCGTCAGATCGGCATTGATGAATTTCTCGATGCGCTTCTCGGTCGTATCGGAAAGCTTGAAGCCGTCGGGGCCGAACAGCTTGATGCCGTTATCCTCGAAGGGATTGTGCGAGGCGGAGATCATCACGCCGAGATCGGCACGCATGGACCGCGTCAGCATGGCGACAGCCGGCGTCGGCATCG
>PXAW01000621.1 GCA_003567055.1 Hyphomicrobiales bacterium | reverse complement strand
CACCTGGGAAAACATCACCCGCAAGGATGACGGGCTCGTTCCCGCGGAAGAGGCCCTCGAACAGGGCCATCTGCTCATGCATCTGAAGGGAGAGAAGATCTCCGGCGGCTATGCCCTGCAACGCACGGATACCGGTGATGACGAGAAATGGCTTCTCGTGAAGATGGATGACGATGCCGCCGATGCCCGCCGCAATCCGGTTTCGACGCAACAGGAATCCATCATCAGCGGACGCACGATCGCGCAGGTCCGGCGCGAGGAAGGCGGCGACGCCGACGACGCGTCATGACGGCGTGGCGCGACAGGCTGTCCACGCAGGACCGGGAGCGCATCGAGGAACGAACGCATCCGGACTGGACGGCGCCGATGCTGGCGACACTCACGGATGATCGCTTTTCCGACCCCGACTGGATATTCGAGCGCAAGCTCGACGGCGAGCGCGCCCTGTGTTTCCGCGACGGCGATAGCATCCGGCTGCTCACCCGCAACCGCAAGGATATCGGCGAGACCTATCCCGAGATCGTCGATGCGCTGGCCGGGCAGGCGTGCCGGGATTTCGTCATCGACGGCGAGATCGTCGCCTTCGAGAGCGGGCGCACCAGCTTCGCGCGCCTGCAACAGCGCATGGGCATCACCGATGCGCAGGAAGCACGCGAGAGCGGCGTTGCGGTATATTTCTACCTCTTCGACATCCTGCACCTCGACGGGTACGGCCTCGACGATCTGCCCCTGCGCACCCGCAAGAGCCTGCTGCGGCACGTGCTGCGCTTCGAAGACCCGCTGCGCTACACGCCTCATCGCAATACCGATGGCGAAGACTTTTTCGACGATGCCTGTTCGCATGGCTGGGAAGGGCTGATCGCCAAGAATGCCGATAGCGGCTACCACCATGGCCGCTCCCGGAACTGGCTGAAATTCAAGTGCGACCGCCGCCAGGAGCTGGTCATCGGCGGGTTCACGGCACCAAAGGGCAGCCGCGAGGGCTTCGGTGCATTGCTGGTGGGCTATTACGAGGGCGGGAAACTGCGCTATGCCGGAAAGGTCGGGACCGGGTTCGATGAGGCCTTCCTCACGGATTTCCGCCGGCGTCTGGAGGCGATGACGCGCAAGACCGCGCCATTCGACGATCCGGTCGACGAGGATGACGCGACCTTCGTCACGCCCGATATCGTCGGCGAATTCGGCTTCACGGAATGGACGCGGGACGGCAGACTGCGCCATCCGCGCTTTCTCGGCCTGCGCCGCGACAAGGAGGCGGGGGATGTCGTGCGCGAAACCCCCGATGGGTCATGAGTGACGAGGACATCCACATCGACGGGCACACGATCAGCCTGTCGAACCAGGACAAGCCGCTGTTTCCGCGCGACGGGATCAGCAAGGGCGATCTGGTCGCGTATTACCACCGCATCGCCGATATCGCGATTCCCCATTATCGCGGGCGTCCGCTGACCATGCATCGCTTTCCCGACGGAATCGACGCGGATGGTTTCTTCCAGAAGGAAGTGCCCGACTATTTCCCCGACTGGATCGAACGGGCCACGCTCGAGAAGCAGGGCGGCAGCCTCCGCCAAGTCGTCGTGAACGATGCCGCAACGCTCGTCTATCTGGCCAATCAGGGCTGCATCACGCCCCATCTCGGCCTCTCGACCACCGATGCGATCGACCGGCCCGACCGCCTGGTCATCGATCTCGACCCCGCCGATGATGATTTCGGCAAGGTGCAGAAGGCCGCGCGCCTCTTGCGCGATTTCTGCGATGCGGCGCAGATCCCGCACTTCGTGCAGACCACCGGCTCGAAAGGGCTGCATGTCGTGGTGCCGCTCGACCGCTCGGCAAAGTTCGATGATGTCAGAGCCTGCGCCGACCGGCTCGCCGGGCATCTGGCGAAAGCCTGTCCGGATGATCTCACGACCGCACAGCGCAAGGCGAAACGCGGTAACCGTGTCTATCTCGACACCGGCCGCAACGCCTATGGCCAGACGGCGGTGGCGCCCTATGCCGTGCGCCCGCTTCCCGGCGCGCCGATCGCCACGCCGCTCGACTGGGACGAGGCGCTAACGGGCGACATGCATCCGCAGCGTTATACGATGAGGAACATCTTCCGCCGCCTCGGCGCGAAGGACGATCCCTGGGCAAAGATCGCTGAAGGCGTAATCGCCGTGACCGCGCTGGAGAAGGCACTCGATCAGCCCTGACTTTCGCGGGTCGAGTTGCCGGGGAACAGCCGTGGCGCGCAGGCGTTGGCCCGGAGGGAGGCTCGAACCGAAAGGAATACGCGCCATGACAAACGCAGCGCCGACGAACCTTCGCGAGATCTATCTGGCCGAGTTGCAGGAACTGCGCTCGGCGGAGAATCTGATGACGCAAGCCCTGCCGCGACTCGCATCACGTGCGACGAATAGTGCTCTGGCCGGGATGCTGAACGGGGATATCGAGGAAACCCGCTCCCATTGCGAGCGTCTGGACACCATCCTGGCGCGGCACGGCGGTGAAAGCGAAGAGCATCGGGACCAGTCGATGGGCACACTTCTCGCCGAAGCGCAGAAATGGGCGGCGATGATCGACGACGCCAAATCGCGCGACGCGGCGCTGATCGCCTCGGCGCAGCGGCTGCAGCATTATGAGATCGCCATCTACGGATCACTCGTCACCTGGGCCCGGCAACTGGGCTATCAGGACGACTTGCCCGTCCTGCTGGAGATTCTCGAGGAAGAGAAGGACGCGGATCGCAAACTCACCGAACTCGCCACGAATGAGGTCAACCCGGCCGCAGCCTGAACCGGGCCGCGCGACGCGAGCAGGGAGAGCAGCCATGGCGAATGCGAAGGGACAAACGACGCGCTCCCGGGAGGAGATCATCGACGCGCTGATGCAGCGGCACGGGCAGAGCTTCTGTGACCGACTGGGCATTCCAATCGCCCAAGGCACGCCGTCGCCGCTGTTTCGATGGCTGGTGGCCTCGATCCTGTTCAGCGCGCGCATCAGCGCCGATATCGCCTGCGACGCCGCCCGCGCGATCGACGAAGCCGGATGGCGCACGGCGCAGGCCATGGCGGAGAGCACTTGGGAAGAGCGCACCGACGTCCTCAACCGGGCCGGTTATGCCCGCTACGACGAGAGCACATCGCGCATGCTCGGCGAAAGCGCGCAGATGCTGCTGGAACGTTACAAGGGCGATCTGCGCATCCTGCGCGAGACGGCCGGCGCCGAGCCGGAGGCCGAGCGCAAGCTCCTCAAGGAGTTCAAGGGGCTGGGGGATGTCGGCGTCGATATCTTCTTCCGCGAGGTGCAGTCGACCTGGGACGAGCTCCACCCATTTGTGGACAAGCACGCCCTCGAGGCCGCCCGTCAGCTCGGCCTGCCCACGGATGCCCGGTCACTAGCCGGCATGGTTCCCCGCAAGGATTTCACCCGCTTCGCCACGGCTCTGGCAGAGGTTGCGCGCAAGCGTGATGCCGAGGCGATACGCGGCAAGGAACGTGAGAACCGTTGTTGAGCCTTCGCGCCATAGT
>PXAW01000387.1 GCA_003567055.1 Hyphomicrobiales bacterium | reverse complement strand
GGCGCGGCCGACGCCGTCATCGCCGGGGAGCGCGCGGCCCGTGACCCGCACGTCGAGATCGCGATCGGCTGAAATCGTCCCGCCGATGGTCAGTTCTGCCACCTGCGTGCGCAGGCTCAGATCGTCGAGGCGAAACGCCGTATCGTCGCGCAGCTGCGCATCGCCGCTCAGCCGCGTCTCGCCCTCGAAGAACGGCGCGACGGCAGGCGGCATCAGGCCGGCGAGGCGGGCGCTGAGGTCGAGGTCGAAATTATAGGCTGCGGCGTTGCGCGCCACCCGCGCCTGACCGCGCGCGCCGATCTGCGGGCCGGCGCTGAAATCGAGCCGGGCGTCGAAATCATCGAGCGGATCATCGCCGCTCAGCGTCAGACTGACGGGCGGGCGACCGGGCAGGTCGAGAAGGTTGCCGACGAGGCCGCCGGCGGGCTCCTCGAAGGCGAGATCGAGGGTCAGCCGGTTCGTCTCCGGCACATAGGCGAGGGTGATGTCGAATGCGGCGTCGTCATCGAGGCGGCGCGCGGCGAAGGTGAGATCGAGGCCCTCGGACGGGTCGCCCAGCCGGGCCGAGCCCTCGGCGGTGAAGCGTGCCTCCTCGCCGAGAACGGGCGCGCCGACGATCAGCTCGTCCAGATTGAACGCATCGATGCGTACTTCGAGCGGCAATTCGGGAAACAGCGGCCCGCTTTCGGCCGCTTCGCGCTCCTGGGGCGGCACCTGTGCCGGCCGCAGATATTCCACCGTGCCGACATCCAGCGCGTTCACCTGCAGGCGCCGCCGCAGCAGCGAGGCACGGCTCCAGTCGAGCGTAACCTGATCAAGGCGCAGCCAGGGGCCTTCCTCGTCGGAGATGGTGATGTTGGAGATCACCGCCGTCGACGACAAGGCGCCATCGATATTGCCGATGGTGACGCGTGTCGTCGGCGTGGTCAGAAGGCGCGAGATCAGCGAGGCCAGCGCGCTCTGGTCGTCATCGGCCTGGCTGGGCGTGGCGAGGAAGAGCCAGCCGCCGACGAGCGTGGCGAGGACAAGGGCGGCGATGCCGGAGAGGGTGCGGATCGGTTTCATCATCAAAAGGCCTGCCCGATGCCGATATAGACGCCATAGCCGCGCTGGCCGTCCTCTTTCTGAAGCGGGACCGCGACGTCGAGGCGGATCGGACCGATCCCGGTATGATAGCGCAAACCGAGCCCTGCGGCGAAGCGCAGCCGTTCGCCGAAATCGGGATAGCTCTCGCGGAAAGCGCCGCCGGCATCGATGAAGGGCACGATGCCGATCGTATCGGTGATGCGGATACGCGCCTCGAGCGAACCCTCGATCAGCGAGCGACCGCCGATCGGACGCCCGTCGCGCATCGGACTGAGGCTGCGATGCGCATAGCCGCGCACGGAACCGCCGCCACCGGCGAAGAAACGCCGGTTGGCCGGGATGTTTTCGAGATTGGCCCCGACGATCGAGCCGAAACCGATGCGCCCGGCGAGAATATAACGGGCGCGGTCGTCGAGGGCATAATAGGTCGAGACGTCGAAGCGCGTCTTGAGCATGTTGAGCGACGAGCCGAGCGCTCCAGCATAGGGCGTCACACCGGCGCTGAGGCGGATCCCCTCTGTCGGCTCCAGCCGATTGTCCGAGGAATCGAATTCCAGCGTGAGCGGGATGCCGACGAGGCGATAGTCTCGCTTGCGCAAATCGTCCTTGGTGATACCGCGCTCATATTCGATCCCGCCCTGGATGCTGAACGTATCCGAGAAGCGATGGCGGATACCGGCGGTGACGTTCACGAGCCGCGTGTCGAACCCGTCCGCCCGGTCGCGCTCGACGCGGGCATCGGCGAGGAAATCGTTGCGCGTGCCCCACAGGGCCGGCTTCATGAAGCTCGCCGAGACGCGCCCGCCGAGATCATCGAAGAAATTGCGCCGCCGGGCAAACAGCGCGCCGCCGCCCTCCGTCAGATAGAAGGCCGAGGCTTCGAGCCGCAGCCGCTCGGCACCGCCGAAGAGATTGCGGTGCGTCCAGTAGACGCGGGTCGTGGGCCCGTCGGTCGTGGAGAATTGCGCCGAGGCGCCCAGCACGCGCGGCAATCGCTCGGTCACCTCGACATCGAGAGGCAGATTGCCGTCGGCATCGAGGGTGTCGCCATGGCGCACGCGCACGGAGGCGAGCGCGTCGATCCGCGTGACGGTGGTGCGGATTCCCGCCAGCGCCTGGGGCGAATAGGGGTCGCCGGGCTCGGTATAGATGAAGGAGCGGATGACCCGCTCGTCGACATTCTCGTTGCCCTCGATCGTGATCGGCCCGAGGCCCGCGACGGGGCCGGGGGAGACCGCGATGGTCAGATCCATGACCCGCTCGGGATGGTTCACCACCGGGTCGATCTCGACGATATCGGCGAAGGGGCGTGATTGTTCGCGATAGTAGTCGACGATGCGCGCCTGTGCGCTCAGGATGCGCGCGGCGGAGGCGGGATCGCCGGGGGCGAGGGCCACGACATCCTCGGGAATCGCCGTCGGGCCGAGCCGCTGGCCGGTTCCCGCTTCGACGATTGCGACGTTGCGGATGGTGAAGCGTTGCGACGGATCGACGGCGATGCGCACCGGCACCCGCGCGGTGCCGCGAAACGGGCGCGCCGCAGCGCTCGCCGCATCGACCCGGTCCGTCCCCACCCGCATCGTGACGCCCGCGACCTCGATGGCGACGCTGGCATTGTAATAGCCGAGCCCCCACATTGCATCGATCAGAGACAGAATGTCGCCCTGCGCGCGCCGGGCGAGCGCCTGCGCATCCGGCGGAGCGTCGGTGCGCAACTGGTGCAGCGTCGAAATGTCCTCGATTGCCGTGCGCACCTGCGAATCATCGCCGACGACATCGATCTGCAAATCATAGGGGAGTGTATCGGGGCCGGGTTCGGGCAGGGTCTCGCCGCGCCCGAACAGGCCGAAGAAGTCGAACGCATACGCGCTCCCCATCGGCATCATACCGAGCATGAGGGCGAGAAAAAACGCTTTCCAGACAGGCGTTCGGGTCACTGGCCCGCAGACGCGCTTCATTCACACACTCCAAGGATTCCCGCTGCCCCCGCTTGACGGAAATCTGTACCCATCCTGACTGCGTAGCGCAGAATTGAAAGTATTTCTTTAACGCCTGTGCAGCCCGCTGGCAAACCCGCGAGGGGCTTCACGGATGCGTGATCGTGTAACGAATCGCTGCATTGCGGCGTATAGGTGACAGTGCGCCCCGTTCCGGGCGCAGCGATATTCGAGATCCGGGAGGTATATGCGTGACAAGCATGGAACGGCCTACGCGGCAATGGTTCGGCGCAATCGCAACCGCAGCGCTACTGCTCGCATCAGGCGCGGCGCAGGCTCAGAACGAGCCGTCGGATGCGCTTTCGGGCTGGGACGAGATCGTGGCGGCGGCTGAAGGCCAGACCGTCTACTGGAATGCCTGGGCCGGCGACGAGAAAACCAACGCCTTCATCAGCTGGGCCGATGCGCAGCTGCGCGAGCGCTACGGCG
>PXAW01000009.1 GCA_003567055.1 Hyphomicrobiales bacterium | reverse complement strand
GTATCGACCATCCATTCCAGCACCTCGTCCCAGACGCGCCGGGAGAATTCCGAGCGCTCGACGATGGCCAGTGAATGGCAGCCCTGGCAGGAATAATAGACGATATCCTGCCCCTCACCCGGCGGCAGGCCGCCGAAATCCTCGTCCTGGGCCATGGCCGGGCCCGATGCGAAAGCGAAAAGGAGCGCCGCCGTAGCGGCGCCCAGGATCCCGTAACGGGTTTTCTTCATTGACGACTCCAATCAGACCGCAACGACGGCGATGCGGTGGCAGGCATTGTTGAGATAGCCGCGCGGGTTCCAGCCCGGCACGACCATGGGCTGCGAACGGCCCTTCTGATCGGTGGCGCGGGCCCAGACTTCGTAATAGCCCACGCTCGGCGCCTTCACATTGGCGCGCCAGCGCTGCCACGAAAACTTGTTCGGGGCGGGCATGACTTCGGCGCGCTGCCAGGTGGCGCCGTAATCGATCGACACCTCCATATCGGTGACCCAGTCGTCGCCGGCCCAGGCCTGGCCGCGCACCTCGAAATGGCGCCCGGCGGGCACTTCCGTCATGGTCTCGGGGAAGGTGATGACCGATTTCACGATCATCGAACCCATCACCGCCATATCCTCGTGCGGAACCTCTTCGCCCGGGCCGACGGGCGTGCGCGGCACGCGGTAGGACAGGCCGGTCATGCCCGGACCGTCATGCTCCTTGTCGCGCACCCAGATCCGGGTCAGCCATTTCTGCGAGACCGAGCCGGCCCAGCCGGGGGCGACGATACGCACCGGATAGCCGTGGGCTGCCGGGATGTCCTCGCCGTTCATCTTGAAGGCGACGAGGGTGTGCGGATCCATCATCTTGTCGATGGGGCCGCCGCGCGAGATCGCCTGGCGATCCGGGTCGCCGGAGAGATGCTCGTCATAGGAGAAGTGGCCGGTATAGACCGCGCTCTGCTTCAGCCCGGCCCGACGCAGGATGTCGGAGAGGCGCACGCCCGTCCATTCGGCATTGCCGATGGCGCCCACGGCCCACTGGTTGCCACGCGGCGAGGGGTTGAAGCCGGCGCGCCCGTTGCCGCCGCATTCCAGCTGCAGCTTGAGCGTCACATGCTCGAAATCATTGACGAGATCATCGTAGCTCAGCTCGATGTCGTTCTCGACCTCGCCATCGATCTTCAGGCTCCAGTCGGAGAGCGCGATCTTGTCGGGCAGCGTGCCGTTGTTGCGCACGAAGAATTTCGATGCCGGGGTGACATCGTCATCCAGCATATGGGCCGGCGTCTCGATATTGACCGGACGGTCGTTGCGCACGATCAGATCGCCGTCCTTGCCCTCGAGCTCGAAATCGTCGATCGAATCGGCCAGCGCCGCAGGGATTATCCCGGCCGGCATGTTCTGACTGAAGGGGATGCTGGTCCCGACCGCCGCACCCATGGCGGCGAGCCCCGCGCCTTTCAGGAAGCCGCGGCGATTCGAATCGGGAACGCGCCCGAAGACGACCGCATCGGCGCGTTCGGGATCCTGCTCATAGAGCTCACAGATTCCCCGTTCTTTCTTGATTGTCATGCAGATTCCTCCGTTCACATAACTAGAGGTTGTTATGTTCGTGACTTGGCATGCGACATATTCGCATCCGCGAATATACTGTAGCTGCGCAAGCCCGCACTGCCTAGACGGATTTTCGGGCGTAGCGGATAAATTGTTGCTGCGCTGCGTCAAAGATAATCAATTTATTTCGCCAGGCAGAACGAATACGCTGCATTCGCATAAAACTTGTTTATTCTGCCGGAGCGCGCGCAGATTGCACCAGCGCCTCGTCATGGGCGTTGCGATCAGCGAATTCCTCTTCCAGCGCCCGCGCATAGGCGAGCTCCTTCTCCAGCCGCTGCTGTTCTGCGGCACGGGGTTTGGAGAAGCGCGCGAGCATCGCATAGGCGATCGGCGTCAGGAACAGCGTGAACAGCACGGAGAGAATCAACCCGCCGACGACCACGTAACCCAGCGCCTGGCGGGCTTCCGCCCCGGCCCCCTCGGAAAGGATCAGCGGCACGCCGCCCAGCGCGGTGGAGAGCAGGGTCATCATCACCGGCCGGAAACGCACGATCGCCGCCTCGCGCGCGGCATCGATGACGGCGGCGCCCTGATCGCGCAGCTGGTTGGCGAATTCGACGATGAGAATGCCGTTCTTGGCCATCAGCCCGATCAGGATGACGAGACCGATCTGGCTGTAGATATTGAGCGAGCCCCCGGTCATCGCCATCGCGATCAGCGCCGCGCCGAGGCCGAACGGCACGGTGATCATGATCACGACGGCGCTGGTGAAGCTCTCGAACTGGGCAGCCAGCACCAGCAGCACGATCAGCAGCGCGAAGGCGAAGGTGAGCGCGACGCCGCGCGAGGTCTGGTCGAGGGCTGCGGCCTCACCGAGGAACTGGATGTTCATGCCCTGGGGCAGCGTGTCCGACGCCACCGCCTGCACATCCGTCATGGCGCGGCGCAGATCATAGCCCGGCCCGAGCCCGGCATTGATCGGCACGGCGCGCATCTGCCCCTCGCGCTGGAGCGTCGGCGCGACCGCCACCTCCTCGAGCGAGACCACCGAGGAGAGCGGCACCAGCCGGTTGTCGCGGGCGCGGATGAACAGGTTCTCCAGATCGCTCGGATCGCGGATGACGTCATCGGGGCCGCGCATCTGGATGGCGATGGTGCGGTCGGCGACGCTGACATCGCCGACACGGCGCCCGTCCAGCATGGTCTGCAGGGCGAGCGCGACGTTTTCCGGCGTGAGCCCCAGATCCGCAGCGAGGTCACGATCAATGCTCACCGACAATTGCGGCTGCGTGACGTCGAAGGAGACCGACGGGTTGGACAGCTGCGGGACGCGGTCCTCGAGCGCGCGGATGAGATCTTCGGCGGCTATCGTGATCTCGGTGAAATCGGAGCCGCGCACCGCGAATTGCAGCCCCTGCCCGCCGCCGCGGATGCGCAGCGAATTCGGCGTGCGCACGAAGGCCTGGACGCCCACGATATCGGCGATGGAGCGCTGCACCTCCGCCGTGATCTCGGCCTGGGAGCGCTCACGCTCGCGCCAGTCGGTCAGGGGAGCGATCATGAAGGCGGTGTTGGAACGCCCGCCCAGCCCGACAATGGCGAGCAGCCCCTGCGCATCGCCGCGATCGACGATCGGCTGGATACGCTCCTCGATCTCGGCGGCCTTGCGCGAGGTGTAATCGAGATCGGAGCCCTGTGGGGTGCTGACGAAGAGCAGCAGGAAGCCGCGATCTTCCGGCGGCGTCAGCTCTTCCGGCAATTCGCGGAAGGCGACGACGGAGGCGAGCGCGAACACGCCGGCGAGCACGAGCACGACGAGCGGTGCCTTCAGTGCCATGGTGAGCAGGCGCCCGTAGATCGCCGCAACCCCGCTGCCGAAGCGTCCGAGCAGATCGAACCGGGCGCTGCGCGCCTCCTCCTCGGGCGTACGCTCGCCGGATTTGAGCAGCCGCGAAGAGAGCATCGGCACGAGCGTCAG
>PXAW01000600.1 GCA_003567055.1 Hyphomicrobiales bacterium | reverse complement strand
GCGCTGCCGCCACTGCGGCCATGCCGGTCCCTGTCGCGCGCGCGGCCTCGGCGCCGTCGAGCGTGGCCATGCGCTGCTCGAACATGGCGACGGTCGGATTCGAGAAGCGCGAATAGATGAAACCGTCCGGGTCTTCGCCGGCGAAACGCCGTTCGGCGCTCTCCATGTCGGGATAGACGAAGCCCTGCGTCAGAAACAGGGCTTCGCTGGTCTCGCCGAAGGGCGTGCGCATCCCGCCCGCATGGACTGCGAGCGTTTCCGGATGCAGGTGATCCGTGGAAGCGGAACTGGCAGTCACATCGGCGCGTTCGTCATCGAAAGGGCTGTCGACAGGCATGTTCAATCGCACTCCGAAATCTCGATCCGTTCGTTTAAACGAACAAAACATCCAGCGCAAGCGTCCGATGCAGTGCAGCATCGGTATCCCTGGTTATTGGGGGTCAGCAAATCTTTAATGATGGATTGCATTATGCCTTCAGCGCTGAATCGGGAGATGGTGGTCAGGAGGGGCCGGTATGAGGATTTTCGATAACCCGCATTTCGATGCACATGAAACCATCAATTTCGCCCATGACGCCCGGACGGGGCTGCGCGCCATCATCGCGATCCATGATACGCGGCTCGGTCCGGCTGCCGGTGGATGTCGGTTCTGGAATTACGAGAGCGAAGACGCCGCGATCGCCGACGTGCTGCGGCTGTCGCGTGGCATGACCTACAAGAACGCGGTCGCCGGCCTTGATCTCGGCGGCGGCAAGTCGGTGATCATCGGTGACCCCGGAACCATCAAGACGCCGGAGCTCATGCGTGCCTTCGGGCGGGCGGTCGAGCGGCTCGGCGGCGCCTATACCACGGCGGAGGATGTCGGGGGGGGCGTTCAGGATATGGAACATGTGCGCGAAACGACGCGCCATGTGGCCGGTCTCGCGCGTGGCGCCCATGCCAGCGGCGACCCGTCGCCGACGACGGCGAGGGGCATATTCGACGGTCTCCGGCGCGCGGTGGCGCAGCGGCTGAAGCGCGATGACCTCACCGGCCTGCGCGTGGCGGTACAGGGGCTCGGCCATGTCGGCTGGCATGTCTGCACGCATCTGCATGAAGCCGGCGCGAGGCTCATCGTGAGCGATATCGATGCCACGCGGGTGGAGCGAGCGGTCGCGGAATTCGGCGCGACGGCGTGTGCGCCGGAGGACATCCTCGCGGTTGAGGCCGACGTGTTCGCCCCCTGCGCGCTCGGGGCGGTGCTGAATGCGCGCAGCATTCCCGCCCTGCGCGTCGCCATCGTCGCGGGTGCCGCCAACAACCAGCTCGAGGACATCTCCGATGCCGACAGGCTGCATGCGCGCGGCATCCTCTACGTGCCCGATTTCGCCATCAATGCCGGCGGCATCATCAGCGTTTCGCGCGAGATCGCCGGTGTCGCCGATCCCGACTGGGTGGCCGGGCGCATGCACCAGCTCGACGAGAACATCGCCGCCATCCTCGCCGAGGCCGAGGCGGAGCGCGTCTCGCCGCACCACGTCGCGGTACGCTTCGCGGAGAGACGGCTGGAGGCGGCGGGGCGGTGAGTGCGCCGCCCGATCAGCGCAACTGCGCGACATCTCCGAGGAACGGGTGGGCCCATTCGTGATCGAGAAGGGCGGGCCCGATCTGCAGGCACTTTTCCGGTGTCTGACCAAAATCGGTGCGGCAGTAATCAGTCCATTGCAGCAGGCCATTGCGGAAATTCGGCCCGGGAATCCCGTCGAGCGCCGAAGTGTAGTAGCCGTATTCGGCCATGATGCGCTGCGCCTCCCGCACGGTCTCGCGTGAAAGCCTTTCGACGATGGCGTCCACGCGCTCATTATGATGCTGGAGGGCCTCAATGTAGCCACCTGCCTGCAGGGCACGCGCGGCGGCGTAGTGCCGGTCAGGGCTGTCGTAGTATTGATCGACGAAGAACGCGTAGGCGAGGGCAAGCTGCCATTGGAACAGGACACCCGGGGCGACCACCGCGTGATGCATGCCGATTGCGGCCTCATCGCGGTCTGCGACGCCGAAATCGAGTGCATTGCCTTCGATGGACAAGGCGCAGTTGGACCTGATCTCCGCATAAGCCTGGGCGAGATTGGCTGCGGCCTCCATGTCGGGCGTCAGCATATGGGTCTCGCCGCTGGCGATGTTCGCCCGGATCACGTCACGCGACCAATCCATCAGATCACGCGCGATCCGTTCGCGATCAGGCAGATCGACAAAGGACTCGATGAAGCGGTTGGTGGGGGTGTCGTCGGCATCGGGATCGTCGATGATGCCGAACAGCCCGGAGCCCCCGATGGCCGTCATCGTCTTGCATGGTGTGAAGCTCGCCGGTCCCTGGCTCGCCAGATACATGCTGTGGGCCGGTGCGAAGCCGGCCTGCGAGGCGCGTTCGGCAAACGCGTCAGCTTCGTTGCGCAGACGAGGCGCGATGATGCGGATCGGATGATCATCGCGCTCGCCCCATTCCTCGAGACCGAAATGCTCGATACTCAGCGGATAATTCCGCTGGTGGGTCCGGAACTGCTCAAACCAGTTCCAGTGTTCGGTCTGGTTCCGGGCCAGATAGACAAAGGCGGTCATCGCGCCGGGGTCACCCGATTCCGCATCGGCTCTGACCGTGTCGAGAAATGCGCGAATGGGCTCCTCGTGCCCGAGCATCATCATCTCGATGCCGATGAGCATCCAGATATGATCGACCCTCCAGACATCCGGGTCGGTGCGCTGATAAAGCTCGGCGACGCGGTCATCCAGATAGATCTCGATCACCCGCGCAAATTCATCTTCGTCGCGACAGCCGTTCTCGAGCATCGTTTCGATCGCGAGCAGCGGAGTGACGTGGCGCGCCTGCGGATTGACGAAGTATTCCTGCGAAAACGATTCGACCGAATGTGCCCCGACATGGCAGCTTTCGTCGGCGCGCGCCTGACTGCCCAGCGCGATTGCGAGGAGGCAAGCCGCGCCCGCCACGATTCGTGCAGATTTCTTCATGACACCCCCCGGTGATTGTGCCGGGCGCGGCATCCTGAAAGCCTGTCGGCAGGATCCGGCCCAAGGCCTGCAAGTTGTGCAGAGCTGCATGAACGCGCGAGGCGATCGACCTGCACAATCCAGAAATTGTATGCGGTGGGATGGTGCAATGAATTTTTCTGTTCCGCAACCAGAAAGTTAACACGTGTAAACAGTCGTTATCGAAGATTGCTTCGAAACGTCACCCTTCGCCGGACATTACCCCTCGAACGCATACCCCGCGCCGCGCACCGTGCGGATCGGGTCGGAGCCGGATTGCGCCTTGATGGCCTTGCGCAGGCGACCGACATGAACATCGACGGTACGCTCGTCGATATAGACGTCGCGGCCCCAGACATTGTCGAGCAACTGCTCGCGGGTGAAGACGCGCCCGGGCGTGCGCATCAGGAATTCCAGCAGGCGAAACTCCGTCGGGCCCAGATGCAGCTCGGTGCCGTTGCGGCGCACGCGCCGGCTGTCGCGGTCGAGCTCGATATC
>PXAW01000506.1 GCA_003567055.1 Hyphomicrobiales bacterium | reverse complement strand
CAAGCATCTCGCGGATGCCGGGATCATCCTCGATAACCAGGATCGTCTGCGAATTCTGTAATTCTGTGGCCGGGGGAAGCCGCTCGTTGGTCATACTTGAAGCGTCACTCTTTACCACCATGTTGATAGTCAACGGAAAGTCCAGCTTTGTTCTTAGCATGAATCCACAGTCGTGCGTGGGCAGGGTTTCAAAATAAAATTCGGAAATTGCGCAAATGAATGGAGCAAAATTTCACCTTTGTTCTTGAATGATAGATATATTTCACAGGTCTGATGGATTTTTTTCATATCTTGACAGCCGCTATTCGATGCAATCCAAAATTATCGATACAGATGATTTATGAGTGATTGATCATTTTCGTTGCCGCCGCTCGTCGCTCAGTTTCCTGGCGCGCCCGACCATGGCGAGCACCTGCTCATGGCCTCGCGGTGCCTCGTGGCTCTCCGGGGATTTGATCCTGCCCTTCAGGGAGTTCAGGAAGACGTCCTTTTCAAGGCTCGGCGAATAAAACACGCCCTGCCCGCAGGTAATCCCGTCAGCGACCAGGGTATCCACCTGGCCCTGAACCTCCACCCCTTCGGCGCAAATCCTGCACTCGGTGCGTTCGGCGTAATCCTTCAGGCTGCGCGCGAATTTCCATGGCAGCGCCTCGCGCTCAATACGGGCGACCAGCGAATGCGAGAGCTTGATCTGGCGCAGCGGCCCTTCGATCAGGCGCAGCATGTCACCGTCACGCAGGGCCAGATCCGATGCCACCAGCCGGGAGCGATAGATGCCCAGTTGCAGAATGAGGCGGTTCGTGCGTGCGATATCCTTGAACAGATCCTCGGCCTCGACCTCGAAGGACAGGCCCGGAAAATCGACATGGCGCGGGGCGTGCTTGTCGATCGCCATGCGGATGGAGGCGTTTTCCAGAATATCCGACGCAGCGTTGATGGAGATCGCGAGGTTGAAGCCTTCTTCGCGCATGCGCTCCCAGAACGCACATGCATCCCCGATCACGAATTTGGTGAGCGCGACGCGCTCGTCG
This sequence comes from Hyphomicrobiales bacterium, assembly GCA_003567055.1. Taxonomy (GTDB): domain Bacteria; phylum Pseudomonadota; class Alphaproteobacteria; order Rhizobiales; family Beijerinckiaceae; genus Saliniramus. The sequence continues at coordinate 2,490 of PXAW01000506.1, read as the reverse complement.
AAGCCCGCATCATGCAGGAACGCAGCCGGCGCCGAGGGGCCGTAGACGGGATGGCGCGCACGCACGAGCGCCTCTGCGCCGTAGACGGTCCGCGTCAGCATGTCGATCTGGGGCTGGTACCAGACCTCGATCCAGTTTTCCTCCCAGGCCTGTTTGAACGCGAAAGCATGGTTTGCAAGCATTTCGGCCACGAGACGTTCCTCGCGGATGATGTTGCGGATCTGGGCGGGCCTGAACGGCTTCTGCAAGGGAGTGCGCATGTTCAGTCCCATGCGGGTCCCGGTATCGGCGACCTGCTGGAGGAAGTCCTTGTAGCGCCCGCTCATCAGCTGGATGACACCGCGATAGCGCATCCGTGCGAGCTCCTTCATCACATCGATGCAATCGCCTTCCTTCAGGCGAATATCGAGAAAGATGAGTGCTGGCGCGAACTCGGGGACCATCTTCAGCCCGACGGCCTCGTCTTCCGCGAAGCGGGCATCGACACGCAGGGAGCTTGTGATGGTTTTGAAAAGACTGAGAATATACGGGCTGTCATCAATGACGAGACATGATTTTCCAGAAGGAATGATCGACGGCCCTTTTGCGTCATTTGTCGTGTCGTGTTGTTGTCGGCTCTGAAACAACCCGAACATGCGAGCCTCCATTCAAATACAAAAAGTCCCCGTTTCCGTTGCCCCAGGCCGGTTTTCACGCGCAGAAGTCTCCTGGCTCGCTGAAAAATACACAGGAAAATCCTGTGGTATTTTCCGGCAAGGCGTCCGGAGCGGCCGGCCCGGCGACCGCTTTTCGTGAAAACCACCCGGTCACGATTTCAGAGAAGTGTTGATGCGCCGTTTTGCTGAGGGCTCCCAGTTTAAAGAAAGTTGAAGCCGCTCTTCTCCGGCTGCAAAAACGCATGGCAGGCAATGAACAGAGGGATCAGGCTGCTCTTCCGTTTGGGAAGTTTCATGCTTGCCCACGGCGCGAATTTCGCCAATCGAGTTACTTTCTGTGCGGAATGCGGTGTTATCGTGGATTTGGTCATGTATGCTTCAGCTTCTGGCTTCTTGCACCCGGGGCGTCGAGCCATATTGCCGCCAATGCGGCATCACCAGCCTCAAGGCGGACCATGGACGCATCGACCCATTTCTCCCGTTCCGCCATCGCAGCTTACGAGGCACTGGACCTTCCGGTCTGGCTGTTCTCGGTGGAGACGCTGCGGATCCTGGCATCCAACCGGGCGGCGCAGGCGTGGCTCGGCCATGATGCGCGGACGCTGCACGCGATGACGATCGCCGATCTGCGCCCGGAGGCTGAGCGAGCGCGGATCATCGATCAGGTGCGGCAGTTCGACGGCAGCAAATCCGACGCGGGAACCTGGACCATCGTGGCGAAATCCGGCGATTGCTTCATCGCCTCCATCAGCTGGAGCCGGGTCAGCTTCGAGGGTGAGGAAGCGATCGTGGCCAGTATCCGCGACATGACCCAGATCGCGCGGGAGAAGGCGAAAGCCGAAAGCCTGAACGCCGAAGTCGAGGCGCTTCGCCGGAAGGCGGGATTGTCGCATGAGCATCTCTCCAGCCTGTTCGATACGCTTCCGGGCAAGATCCTCGTCCTGACGCCCGGCGATTATGAGATCGTCGCGGTGACGGACGAATATGCCAGGGCCGTGATGTCGGATCGCTCGGCACTGCTGGGCCGCCGCGTCCTGGATGTGCTGCCCGATGATCCCGATGATCCGGAGGCCGATGGTGAGCGCAACCTGCTGGCCTCGCTGCAACGCGTCGAGGTTCTGGGCGTAACGGATGTGATGCCGCTTCAGCGCTATCCGGTGCGCAGCCGTGACGGGCGTTTCGAAGAGCGCTTCTGGCTTGCGCAGAACCGGCCGGTGCTTGATCGGGACGGAAAACTCGCCTTCATCATCCACAGGGCGGAAGATGTGACCGCGTTGCTGGCCGATGACGCTCCGGCGGCCCGCAGGGACAAAGCGGATACCGAAGCGCTGCAACAGATGGCCGAAGCCCGCGCGGCGTTTCATGCGCTCGATGAACGCGAGACGCGGCTGCGGACTGCCGAAGCGCTGCTGGATCTCGGGGCCTGGGAGTATGATCTCGCCCGGGGACTTCTGAGCTGGTCACCGCGGGTTTTCGATATCTACGGTGTGCCGCAGCGGGAAAAGGCACCGGATTTCGACGGCTATGTCGCGCTGGTGCATCCCGAAGACCAGGCGCAAATGCTGTCGACCTACAGGCATTTCATCGAGACGAACGCGCCGCAGATCGCATTCGAGCATCGGGTTATCCGCGCGGATGGCGGCATCGCGCATATCCGTGGTGTCGGGGCACGCCATCGCATCGAGGGCCGCGAGATCGTTATCGGTTTTGCCCAGGACATCACCCGGTTCGTGGAGGCGGAAGAGCGGCTCCGCGACGCGGCGCATCTCCAGAGGGTCGCCGGCTATATGGCCAGGCTGGGCAGCTGGCGCGTCGATCTCGATCCGGTGCGCAT
>PXAW01000045.1 GCA_003567055.1 Hyphomicrobiales bacterium | reverse complement strand
CGAACTGTCTGTCGATACCTCGCCCGTTCTTGCGCGCAAGCTCACCGATGCCGAACTCGACGTCGCCGTGATGATGAGCTCGCTGGTTCCCCCGCTCGCCGTGCGCAAGCGTGTCTATCGCTGCCCGCTGGCCTGGTACGTCGCCCGGGATTACGTGCTCGACAAGCGCGTTCTCGGTATCGACGATCTCGCGCGCCATCCCATCATCACCTTCTCGCGCGGAACGTTGCCGCATGCCGAACTGGAGCATAAACTGCCGATGACCCGGCTGCCCGCTCCGCTTCTTCACGCCTGCGCGTCGCTGTCGACGACGCTGCATCTGACCCGGGCCGGTTTCGGGATCGGCCTCCTGCCCGAACCCATGGCGGCAAACGATCTGGGGGAGGGGACGCTGCGGCGCATTTCCGTCAGCAAGGAGGCGGCGATGTCGGATCTCACCTTCGACTTCGCGCACCTGCCCGATCAACCCGGCACCGTCATGGAAGGGCTGCGGCATGCGGCGCAGGAGGCCATCGCGGCGATGGGTAAATGATCGATATTTATGATCATAACTATAATTTTTTGATCGATTGACGCGAACGAAAAGCTCTGGGACACTTTTCAGATAACGTGCATGCGGTGACACGTCCAAAGGCGGCACCGGAAAAGGCGCGACGGGGAATGGCATGAGCAGAATCCACGATCCGGCGCAGCTGCGCCGGCTGATCCGCGACAAGTCCTTCGACAGGCCGACCACAGGCCAGGCCGGCGGCTACCTGCAGGGCAACCTCGTGGTCCTGCCCAAGCGCTTTGCCGATGATTTCCTCGGCTTCTGCGTGAACAATCCCAAGCCATGCCCGCTTCTCGGCGTGTCGCGTCCCGGTGAGCGCGGCATCGCGACGCTCGGCGAGGATCTCGACATCGCGACGGATGTGCCGTTCTACCGGGTCTTCTCACGAGAGGGGCGGCGCGACAGGGTCGCCGACCTCTCAAATGTCTGGCGCGACGATCTCGTCTCCTTCGTCATCGGCTGCTCGTTTTCCTTCGAGGAATCGCTGCAGCGCGCCCGCATCCCGGTGCGCCATATCGAGGCCGGGCGGAATGTGCCGATGTATGTCACCAATATTCCGACACGCGCCAGCGGCCCCTTCCACGGCCCGCTGGTCGTCTCCATGCGCGCGTTTTCACCCGCGGATGCGATCCGCGCGATCGTGCTGTCCGATCGCCAGCCGCTCGCCCATGGCGCGCCGGTGCATATCGGTGATCCTGCTCAGATCGGCATCAAGGATTTCGACAATCCGGAGTTCGGCGACCCGCCGGTGCTCGAACCAGGCGATATCCCCGTTTTCTGGGCCTGCGGCGTGACGCCTCAAATGGCGATCCACAATGCCGGGCCCGACATCGCGATCACGCACGAACCGGGCCACATGCTGGTCACGGACGTGCCGGCCGAGGGAGCTTCCATCGGTCTCAACGCGGCCCATTGAGGGCCGCATCCACAGGGGAAAAAGGAGTTCAAACATGAACCGTTCACTCAAGACCAGCCTTCTTGCGGGCATCGCCGCTTTCGCTTTCGGCGGCGCCGCCAGCGCGAACGACATCGACGAGGTTACCTTGTCCGTCGTCGGCACCTGGAGCAACCTGCCGCTCTACCAGCAGTTCGAATCGCCGTTCTGGACGGAAACGCTGCCTGAGATGTCCGGCGGGCAGATCACCGTCGAGATGACCACCTTCAACCAGCTCGGCTCCAACGGCGGCGACGTCTTCCGCCTGCTCAGCGACGGTGTCTTCGATGTCGGCATGACTGTGGCCGATTACACCGTCTCCGACGCGCCCGAGCTCGAGGCGCTGGACGTGCCGCTGATCGCCATGGATGCCGATACCGCCAAGGCGACCGTCGATGCGGCGCGTGAATGGGTTGCCGATTCCATGCGCGAGCGTTTCGACTCGCATCTCCTCGCGATCGCGCCCTATCCGCCGCAGATCGTCTTCTGCCGCGACGAGGTCGCCTCGCTCGCCGATCTCGAAGGCAAGCGCGTGCGCGGCTCGGGCCGCATGACCACGCAGTTCCTCGAAGCGCTCGGCGCCGAGGGCGTGAATATCGGCTTCGGTGAGGTTCCCGGTGCGCTGGAGCGCGGGGTGATCGATTGTGCCATTACCGGCGCGGGTTCCGGCTACAGCGCCGGCTGGTGGGAGAGCGCCACGCATCTCGTCGTCATCCCGCTGGGCGGCTGGGATCCGGTCGTGACGGCGATGAATCTCGAGCGCTGGGAGAGCCTTTCGGAGGCGACGCAGCAACTCATCCAGGAAGCCGTGATCACCGAGTTCGAAGAGCCGGCCTGGGCTGATGCGCAGGGCGCGCTCGAGCGTGACATCGCTTGCCTCACCGATGGCGAATGTGCCGCCGGCGAGAATGCGGGTATGATCCTGGTCGAGGCTTCCGACGAGGACATGGCGACCGCCCTCGAAGCTCTCACCAGCCGCGTCCTGCCCGATTGGGCCGAGCGTGCCGGTGATGAATGGGTGACGCGCTGGAACGAGACGGTCGGCCAGGTGGTCGATATCGAAATCTCCACGAACTGAGCGGAGACGACGCAATGAGCGAACGACGTGCGCAATCCTGGCCGGTGCGTGTCTTCGGCCTGCTGAGCCGGATCAACTATGCCATCGCCCTGATCGGCGGCGTCGTTCTGCTCGCGACAGTGATCTTCATCCTCGTCGATATCGTCCTGCGGCAGACCGCAGGACGGGGGCTCGGCGGCTCGGATGAGATCTCTGGCTATGTCATTGCAGGCGTCGCCGCCTGGGGCTTTTCCTATGCGCTGGTCGAGCGCGCACATGTGCGCATCGACGTGCTCACGGGGCGGCTTCCGGCGGCGGGCCGCGCGCTTTTCGACCTCATCGCCGCTGCTTCGCTGACCTTTGTGGCTGCTTTGGTGACATCCTATGGCTGGCGTGTGTTCTACCGCTCCTGGGATCGCGACTCACGGGCCAATACCCCTCTCGAGACACCTTTGTGGATTCCGCAATCGATCTGGCTCGGTGGCTGGGCCTGGCTGACACTCGTCGCCGGCATGGTGACCATCTGCATCGCGGCCCTGATGCTGATGCAGCGTTTCGATACCGTTCAGTCCGTCGGTGGTATCGGCTCCGAGTTGGAGGATGAGCAATGATCTTTTCGGTTGGCGGTGCGCTTCTGGGGCTGCTCGCCCTCTCTCTGCCGGTGGGCGTCGTGCTCTTCCTGCTCGGCTTCGGGGTCGATTATTTCTTCACGCCCTTTCCGCTCATCCGCGGTCTCGGGGAGCGTGTCTGGTCGTCATCCGATAGCGGCCTGCTGATCGCGATCCCGTTCTTCGTGCTGCTCGGGGAGTTTCTCGTGCGGGCCGGCATTGCGGAGCGGACCTATCGCGCGCTGGATGCCTGGTTCTCCTGGCTGCCCGGCGGGCTGATCCATGCCAATATCGGCACCGCGACAATGTTTTCCGCCACATCCGGCTCCTCGGTCGCGACGGCGGCGACGGTGGCGACGGTGGCGATGCCGCAGGCGGAACGCCTCGGCT